>DATCKB010000496.1:0-2730 GCA_036562505.1 Parasegetibacter sp.
CTCCGCCATCCGGAGCTAAGAACTGTTCCTTTTGTTGTAATTGCTCCCTCACATGGTCGTCAGATTATTACAGCAGCCAATGCATTGGCAGAAACAGAAGGAATCCGCACAGGTATGACGCTTGCTGATGCCCGCATCTTCTTACCGCGTCTGATTTATCTGGACGAACAGCCTGATCTCGCTCCGAAGCTATTGCACCGCATAGCTGAATGGTGCATACGCTTTACTCCTGTTGCATCTGTTGATCTTTCTGATGGAATTATACTGGATGCAACAGGTTGTTCTCATTTATGGGGAGGGGATACTTATTATATCAGAGCAATAGCCCGGAAATTTAAGGAAAGAGGATATGATGTTCGTATAGGCATGGCTGGTACTATAGGTGCTGCATGGGCGCTGGCACGATACGGTGAGAAATCATTAATCATCGAAAACGGAAATGAATTCAATGCCCTGCTGCCCCTGCCGCCCGAAGCGCTCCGCCTGCATAGTGAAACAGTAGCTTCTTTATATAAACTCGGACTTAAGCAGGTTGGACAATTCATCAACATGCCACGTGAATCACTGCGGCGTCGTTTTGGTCAGGAATTTCTGATTCGCCTTGATCAGGCGCTCGGAAGAGAAGATGAACTTATTCAACCGGTGCATCCGGAAGAGCCTTACAGCGAACGATTGCATAGTATTGATGGTGTGAAACGGGCAAAAGATATAGCTACTGCATTGCAAACATTGCTGGAACAAATTTGTTTGCGTTTACGCAGAGAAGAAAAAGGTTTGCGTGTAGCCTGTCTGCGTTGTTTCAGAGTGGATGGTAAAATAATACCTGTAGAGATTCATACGGCATATCCTTCCAGTAATGAAAAGCATTTGTTTAAGCTTTTTGAGAAAAAAATAGAAACGATAGATCCTGATTTGGGTATTGAACTGTTTATTCTCGATGCAAAAAATATAGAAGATCATAGTCCTTCACAATCTGCAATATGGAATGACGATAGTGGTCTGAATGATACCCGGCTTACTGAATTGATTGACCGGCTGACGGTTCGTCTCGGAAAAAAATCGGTTCACCGTTTTCTTCCTGCAGAACATTACTGGCCCGAACGTTCTGTAAAACGGGCTTCTCTGCAGGATGAAAAAACAACAGACTGGAATACACATCTCCGTCGCCCGGTATGGTTGCAACAACCTGAACTCATTCAGGTAACTGCGCCGGTTCCTGATTATCCGCCTATGAACTTTCGTTATAAAAACAAATTGCATGTGATAAAAAAAGCGGAAGGACCGGAACGTGTTGAGCAGGAGTGGTGGCAGCAAACAGGAATGCACCGGGATTATTATATCGTAGAAGACGAAGAGGCGGGAAGATATTGGATATTCCGTTCCGGTCATTATGATCACAACCGGAAAGAGCAATGGTTCCTGCATGGATTCTTTGCATAAGTATGTAAGTGTGAAATATGAATGAAGAAGAGAAACAGTATGCGGAATTACAGGTTACTTCAAATTTCAGCTTTCTTCGCGGAGCTTCACATCCCGCTGAGCTGATAGAAGCTGCTGCTGCTTTAGGTTATTCGGCTATTGCTATAACTGATCGTAATACTTTTGCAGGAATCGTTCGTGCACATACTGCAGCGAAGAAAGCCGGTATTCGCTTTATACCTGCGTGTCGGATTGACCTGATGGATGGTACTCCCTTACTTGCCTATCCAACTAATAAAGCGGCTTACTCTTCGCTGAGCAATTTGTTGAGTAAAGGAAATCTGCGGACAGAAAAAGGAAAATGTCAGTTATATAAATCAGATCTTCCGGAATACATCAGAGATACGAAGCTCATTATCGTTCCTCCTGATTCTTTAAATGCTCAGTTTGAGCTGGATGATTCTTTTATACAGGATGCTGCACAATATGCAGCTTGTTTTGGAAAGAACCTGTATCTGGGTATCCGGCGTTCTTATCGTGATACAGATGCAAAACTCTTACATCGTATCAGGCAGTTATCACAGCAATTAAATATACCTCTGGTAGCTACCAATGATGTACACTATCATGAGCCCGGGCGCAGAGAATTGCAGGACGTGCTTACCTGTATCCGGGAGAAATGTACCATTCATACAGCCGGATTTAAATTATACCCCAATGCGGAAAGATATCTGAAACCTGTAGCAGAAATGCACAGGCTTTTTACTCACTATCCCGATGCACTGAAGCACACCCTTGAAATAGCAGAATCCGCTCAGTTTTCTCTGGATGAATTGCGATATGAATATCCTCATGAGTTAGTTCCGGAAGGCTATACTCCCTTATCTTATCTGGAAGAGTTATCCTGGAAAGGTGCACGAAAATATTATGGAGAAAATATTCCGGATAAAATTCAACACAACATCAGGCATGAATTGCAGCTGATAGAAGAAATGAATTTTGCGCAATATTTTCTTACTGTAGAAGATATTGTAAGAGAGGCCCGCTCGCGGGGAATTCTTTGTCAGGGCAGAGGTTCTGCAGCCAATTCTACCATCTGTTTTTGTTTGGGCGTAACGGGTGTGGATCCCATGCAGCATGAGTTGTTGTTTGAACGCTTTATTTCAAAAGCCCGCAATGAGCCGCCGGATATTGATATCGATTTTGAGCATGAGCGACGCGAGGAAATGATGCAGTATGTATATGAGAAATACGGCCGTGATCGCGCAGCGATTGTGGCAACGGTAACAGAAGTGCATTACCGGTCAGCTG
>DATCKB010000498.1:0-2533 GCA_036562505.1 Parasegetibacter sp.
GTATTCAAAAGAAACGTCCAGACTTTTCAGTTTTTCTTTAATCAGTGATAACATTCCGAGAAACTGCGAAAACACCAGAGCTTTGTGATTGCTGATATTTTCTGTAATCTCCCGGGCGAGTTCTTCAAGTTTGATAGAATGATTAGGGAATTTTTCTGTTTCATTCAGGATAGCCGGAGAATCACATATCTGACGCAACTTCATCAGCCCCTGAAGAATAGTGAGCTGCGATTTCTGAATTCCCTGCTCGTCAATAATTCCCAGAATCCGGTCGCGGTAATCATTTCTGTAAGCATCATAAATCTTCCGCTGCTCTTCTTCCATTTCACAATAAAGAATTGTTTCCATTTTTTCAGGAAGATCCTTGGCCACCTGTTCCTTAGTTCTGCGTAATATGAATGGATATAATATTTTTCTAAGGTGTTCCTTTCTTTCCGGATCACCGAATTTATCTATGGGAATAGCAAATTCCTGACGGAAAAACTCAATACTTCCAAGCATTCCGGGATTCAGGAAATTCATCTGCGCAAAAATATCGAAGGTGTTATTCTGCAACGGTGTACCACTTAAACACAAACGATTTTTTGATTTCAGAATTGAAGCCGCCTTGGTTACTTTACTTGCCGGGTTCTTGATCGCCTGCGATTCATCCAGAACCACGTAGTCAAATTCAATATCCATCAACATGCGGATATCGCTGCGCAAGGTGCCGTAGGTGGTGATGATAATATCTTTATCCTCTAATAAAGATTTGTCTCTGGTTCTTGTACTGGAGTGGTGAATATGGTAGGTCAGTTCCGGAGAGAACTTTTTAATTTCATTCTCCCAGTTGTACATGAGTGTAGTCGGGCAAACAACTATCGCCATGAGTTTGCCATTCTTATTCCGGTAGTGCTGAAGGAAAGATAAGGCCTGAATAGTTTTACCCAAACCCATATCATCCGCCAGTATTCCACCCCAACCTACTTCATTCAAATAATTTAACCACTGAAAACCGGAAACCTGATAAGGTCTTAATACATTTGCCAGATGGGAGGGAGGCGCAATTTCTTTTATACGATGGTCAAAACCTCTGAGTTTGTCGTACTTCTCTTCCAGCTGGACCATCAGTTCCTCTTCATTCCTGTCTTCATATAATTCATCAATAACTGACAAATGATATTTAGACAATCGAAGTTGATTGGTCTTACCTTCACCTACTCTGAAAAGAAGAGAATATTTTTTAATCCATTCTTCAGGGAGCACCCCGAGTGTACCATCATTCAATTGTACAAACTGTTGCTTATTGGCAAGTGCGCGTTTTACTTCTGCAACAGTAACTTTCTGGTCACCGAAAACAATTTCTACCCGGGCATCAAACCAGTCGGTATTACTACTGATATGAATCTTGGTGGATGGTTTTGAAGTATTGAAACGGAAATTCTTCAGCGCATCAAATCCGAATACCGGAATTTTCATTTCCTTCATCGCATCCACAAAAAGGAAAAACCAGTTATTTTTTAATACATCACCGCCTTTCAATACCAGCGAAGTATTGCCTTCGGGTTTAATAAACTGAGAGTGTAAGCTTTCCAGTCGAGTAATGAAATTTTGTTCTGCTTCTTTATTCCGGTGAACCAGCATTACTTTATTTCCGGAAGGAATGACTATTTCATCCTTCTTTTCGTTAGGCCGGGTTTCGTATCCCTTGTAAATAAATACAGGCTGGAATAAAAGGTAGTCTCCTTTCTCCTGCAGCAATAGCCGGATTTCGGGTTCACCGTCTTTCACTTCTTCCACTAAAGCCCCGTCGAACTGAACATGATATTCTTTGGTTAACGGAAGAATAACTTGTTTCAACTGCGATTCCCAGTCTGATTTATTAATCTTTTTTCCACCGGTTTTGACGAACTTCTCTACCTGCATTACATCGTCTGGTCTTCGCCAGAAATAGATTACTCCGTTATAAAGGAAAACCAGACTGCTTTTTGATTCGTTCGCCGTAATCGGGAGTAATTGTCCGTCAACCTTTACCCAGCAACTAAGTTCATAGCCACTTTTCTGCTGACTGACTTTAAATTCCGGAACAACAGGTTCCGCTGAAAGATCTACCTGCTGCAGATTTGCTGTAGTGAAACTTTTCCGGGAAGGAAGAATATATACCAGCCCATTTTCCTGAAGTTCTGCATTCAGTTTTTCCAGCTTAGGGTGAAGGTATTCTACGATCAGTGCTTTGGTTTCTTCGGGCAGTTCATCTTCTTCGTGATGTACAATATTTTCCCAGAAGCCTGAAAACGGCGAGTTTCTATTGAGATATTTAGTGATTTCGAGTTCCTGAAAACGGCGTAGCTGCGGTATCAGTTGTTTGTTGCTTTCACTGAACACTGAGGTTTCGACAAATTTAGCGAGATCGAGTTTTTCAACCTTTCCCAGTAAGTTTCTGCCGGCCTCATCCAGTTCACCCTTAATAGCTTCCACCAGAAAATAGGGGTAGCTGTTATGATTCAGGTTGAATACTACACCTAATCCGTGTGTTGCGCCGTCTGCATTTTGT
>DATCKB010000494.1:0-2750 GCA_036562505.1 Parasegetibacter sp.
CGGGTTCAACCATTAAATAAGTAAGTCATGATAAATCGGTTCCTGTTAATAGTTTTCTGTTTAACTATTTCCTTCAAAGGCGTATTATTTAGCCAGTCTGCCCAGCCCTTCGATCACCTGCAAATGCAGACTGAAATTCAAGAGGTTATAAACAAGGCCTATCAAACCACGCTGAAAATCGTGGGATATGACTCTACCCGGAAAGTAGTCACCGGCGGACAATTCAGCGGGGTGGTGGTAAGTGAAGACGGCTACATTCTCACGGCGGCCCATGCTACCATGCCCGGCCGCGTTTATCTGGCTATGTTCCCCGATGGAAAAGAATTTGTGGCAGTTGGCCTGGGAAGAATCTCATCAGTAGACGCCGCCCTGATGAAAATTGTACAACCCGGAACCTGGCCTTATGCAGAAATGGGCTGGTCTTACTCACTGAAACCCTTCCAACCCTGTATCAGTATCTCCAGCCCGGCTAGCCTCAACCGGAAAAGAGAGCCTGTAGTTCGGTTCGGATATGTTGCCGAACCGGTAACCCGAAACGGTATGATTCGTACGACCTGTCTGATGGAACCGGGTGATTCCGGTGGACCTGTCTTTGACATGAAAGGCCGGGTAATTGGTATCCATAGCCGGATCGACATCGCTCTGGAAAACAATTATGAAGTAGCAATAGATAATTTCCGTAAATACTGGACCGCCCTCAACCTTCCTGAATCCTACGGAAGAGATGCTGTATTACGCGAAGATAAAATTGGTGAGGATCCCCTGAAAGATGAATTCGCCCGTTATGAAACACTGGCTGATTTGCGTGTGTATTTCGGAGAACAGGAAGATGAACTTGATCAGTCCGTTTTTACATTGAACAGTAAACTGGATGGCGATACTTCAGTTGCTCTGGCAACATTGATTTCTACAGACGGATTTACTATCGGCAAGGATAAAAAAGGTGCAGGTCTCCTGATCAGTAAAAGTTCTTTAGTTGGACAGGATCCGGAGATTCTTCTCGATAATAACCGCAGAGTTTCCGCAACCATAGTCAGCAGAGATGATAAACTTGACCTGGTTCTGCTCAAGGTGAACAGAAAAATGAAGAATGGGGTGAGTTTATTTAGTCAGGTTATAGACTCAGTTGATTTTTCAATGGTGGGTAAATTCTTACTTTCTCCCCATCCTCATGACGAAGGCGAAGTAAGTGTGATAGGATCATCCTTATTCGACCTCGCACCCAGAGCTAATATGGCATTTCTCGGAGTAACTACAGAGCCTTCTGATACCGGTGTTGTGCTCCGCAATGTAAGTCCGAACACCGCTGCAAGTTTTGCTCGCCTTCAGGTGGGTGATATAATTATCAAGGTAAATGAAAAGCTGATTAAAAGTCCGGAAGACCTGACCGAGGAGCTGATCAGGTACAGGCCGAAAGACACGGTGGTATTATACGGAATCAGAGGCGATTCACCTTATATGACTCAGGTAGTACTTGGAAAACGTCCGCAACAGAATACCCATGCAGCAGATCGTTTTACCGACGGAAAGAGTGATCGCCGCGATGGCTTTCAGAAGATATTTATGCATGATGGAAAATTGAAGCCATCAGAATGTGGTGGACCGGTTTTTGATGTACATGGAAACTTTTACGGAATAAACATCGCGCGGTTTAGTCGCACCAGCAGTATTGCCATACCGGCAAGCGAAGTGAGAAAATTTGTAGAAATGGCGCTGAAATAACGTTGACGGAAAGGTGAATAAACCAGGGAAGTGAATTAACCAGGGAAGTGAATTAACACTAACAGGTAGCCGAAAATAATAAAGGCCAGCCAGAAATTAACCGGCCGGCTCGCCCAAGGCGAGCCGGCCGGTGTGTTAATATCAGGTTATTACCCTTATCAGGCTTTTGTTATATCCTTATGCAATTGTGATATCCTTATCCAGATAAACGTCCTGAATAGCATTCAGAATTTCGATACCCTCTTTCATCGGACGCTGGAACGCTTTACGTC
The DNA here is from genome assembly GCA_036562505.1 of Parasegetibacter sp. Classification (GTDB taxonomy): domain Bacteria; phylum Bacteroidota; class Bacteroidia; order Chitinophagales; family Chitinophagaceae; genus Parasegetibacter. The sequence continues at coordinate 1,995 of DATCKB010000494.1, forward strand.
CGCTGATCAATCCCATACCACCTGCACGCTTGTTCACGATAGCGGTTGTTACAGCCTCAGCCATATCGCTCGCTCCGGATGAAGCACCACCAGAGTTGATCAGACCCGCACGGCCCATATAACAGTTAGCTACCTGATAACGACAAAGATCAATCGGGTGATCAGTAGTCAGTTCGCTATAAATACGCGAATCATTCTTACCGTAAGGAGATTCCTTCGTGCTCAGCGCATTATATCCACCGTTGTTTTCAGGAAGCTTCTGTTTGATGATATCCGCTTCAATCGTTACACCTAAATGGTTAGCCTGACCGGTTAAGTCGGCCGAAACATGATAATCTTTATCTTTCTTGAACGACGGGTTTCTCAGATAACACCAGAGAATAGTTGCCATACCCAGTTCGTGTGCCATTTCAAAAGCTTTGCTCACTTCCTGAATCTGACGGCTAGATTCCTCACTTCCAAAATAAATGGTAGCACCTACTGCCGCAGCACCCAGATTCCAGCTTGCTTTTATAGAAGCAAACATGATCTGATCGAATTTATTCGGATAAGTCAGGAATTCATTATGGTTTATCTTAACAATAAAAGGAATTTTATGAGCATACTTTCTGGCCAGCATCCCTAGTCCGCCATAAGTTGTTGCTACCGCGTTACATCCACCTTCAATTGCCAGTTTTACGATATTCTCAGGATCAAAATAAATCGGATTCTTCGCGAAAGAAGCTCCACCACTGTGCTCAATTCCCTGATCTACCG
>DATCKB010000502.1:0-2283 GCA_036562505.1 Parasegetibacter sp.
GGATTGAGTTTGCTTACCATTCGTCACTACAACGAAGAAACACTCAACCGGCATATTTCAGACAAGCAGGTAGTGCTTCGCCAGCAAACCGGAGAAACGGTGCAGGTGCTATACAGGATTCAGAAACAGTGAACCCGCAACCTCGTTCAGAGGTGTTTTGCAGGATTTGCTGCTCAAAAACCATATTCACCCGAAAGTCAGGTAAGCAATAATGATCGCAGCGATTATACCGACAAGGTCAGCCAGTAGGCCACAAACGACTGCATAGCGGGTTTTCTTAATACTTACACTTCCAAAGTAAACGGCAAGTACATAGAATGTGGTTTCAGTAGAACCCTGAATAATTGATGCGAGATATCCCTGAAATGAGTTCACACCGTAGGTATCCATTACATCAATCATCAAGCCACGTGCGCCGCCTCCGCTTAGCGTTTTCATCAAACCTACCGGTAATGCCGGAACGAAATCGGTATTCAAGCCCACTGATGCTACAAGTGACCCGATTCCATTCACCAGATAATCCATCCCGCCTGTTGTCCTGAATGCGCTGATAGCACAGAGAATAGCAATGAGGTAAGGTATAATGTTTATCGCTACAGAAAATCCCTCTTTTGCTCCGTCAATAAATGCTTCGTAAACATTGATCTTTTTGATAAACCCGGTTACAAGAAAAGATATAATTATTGCAAATATGATGAAGCTTCCGAGTAAACCTATGTATTTTGCCATTACTTCAGGAGGATATTGTCGCAGCCAGAGAAACAACCCCGCCATTAGTCCGCTGAATCCGCCTACAAAAGCTATTACCGGCCATTTAATCAAGTTAATACGCTGGTAGATTGCCACAATAATCATCCCTGAAACAAAAGAAATAAAAGTTCCCATCAAAGTGGGAAGGAATATATCTGCCGGGTTAAAACCGGTTATTCCCTGTTCAATAGCCATACTCTGACGGATAGCTATAACCGAAGTTGGGATTAATGTTATACCTGCGGTATTCAGTACCAGAAACATAATCTGTGCGTTGCTGGCTGTTTCCTTATCCGGATTCAGTTCCTGCAACTCCTTCATTGCTTTTAACCCCAGTGGTGTTGCGGCATTGTCCAGTCCGAGCATATTCGCAGAAAAATTCATCATCATCGAGCCGTTTGCCGGATGAGCCGGAGGAACGTAAGGAAATAGTTTTCTGAAGAAAGGTGAGACAGCTCTGGCAAAAACCGAAATCATCCCGCTTCTTTCCCCGATTTTCATAATCCCCAGCCAAAGAGTCATCATTCCTACCAGCCCGATGGAAATATCAAATCCCGTTTTTGCACTGTCGAATATACCGGTTATGATTCTCGTGAAGATCTCTGTGTCGCCCATGAACAACCGAACCACTGCAACAATAAAAGCAATTATGAAAAAAGCCAGCCAGATATAGTTTAAAGCCATATGTTCAGCGAATTAGGAAATGAAATTAGGGGTTTGTAATGATATTAGGGGCATCCCCTCTCCTTTTTTCGGGTCGGGATGCGCTATTGTATTATCTTTGCGGCGCCGATAGGTTCGGCGTCTTAATAATCGAAATAAAGATCAATATGGCATTAAAAGCAGGCATAGTTGGATTGCCGAACGTGGGGAAGTCGACTTTGTTCAACGCGGTAAGTAACAGTGCCAAGGCACAGGCAAGTAATTACCGTTTTTGCACAATCGAACCGAATGTTGGACTGGTAGATGTTCCGGATGAGAGATTATCGAAGTTATCCGAACTGGTTCAGCCGAACCGGGTGGTTCCTACTCAGATAGAAATTGTGGATATAGCCGGATTGGTCCGGGGTGCTAGTAAAGGTGAAGGTCTGGGAAATAAGTTCCTGGCGAATATCCGCGAGGTGGATGCTATTGTTCATGTCATCCGTTGTTTTGAGGATGAAAATATTCTCCGCGAAGAAGGTGCTATCAACCCTGTCGGTGATAAGGAAATTATAGATACGGAATTACAATTGAAGGATCTTGAGGGGATTGAAAAAAAGATCGCACGTAGTGAAAAGATGGCAAAGTCTGGTGATGCCAAACAAAAGGCAGAACTGGAAACGCTTAAAAAATGTAAAGAGCACCTGGAAAAAGGAAAGAATATCCGTGAATTAGGACTGGACAAAGAAGAAAAAGCTGCAATTGCTGACCTGTTTTTGCTTACGGCTAAACCGGTATTATATGTTGCTAATGTAGATGAGCCATCTATGCATACTGGTAATGCCTATTCGGAGATGCTCAAAAAAGCTGCAGCTGAAGAAGGTGCTGAAG
>DATCKB010000067.1:0-13769 GCA_036562505.1 Parasegetibacter sp.
GTCTTCTTCCTCGTCAGTTTCGGTGGGTTTGATGATGCCTGCCTTGGTAGGGGTTGATAACTCAATCGTTACTTCAGAACTATCAGCAGCTCCAAGCATTTCTATCAGGAACTTCGCATTGAAAGCAATTTGCAGATCTTCGCCGTCGTACTGACAAGCCATCCTTTCATTACCTTCAAATGAAAAGTCGATGTCTTGCGCTGCGAGGTGAAGTTCACTGCCGCTTATGGTTAATGCAACCTGGTTAGTACTTTTATTACTAAAAACATTTATGCGTCGCAATGCGCTTTGAAAATCGTTCTTATTTACAGTCAGTTTATATGGGTTATCTGTAGGAATTACCACTTTATAATCGGGGAAACGAGCATCGATCAGGCGACAAGCCATCTGGGTAGATCCATGTTTCACGAAGAGGTGACTATCGCTATAAGAGATATTTATTTCATCCTGATTATCGGGTAGAACTGATTTCAGAATATTCAATGGTTTTCGGGGCACGATGAAGGAGTCGCTGGCAGGACTGCTTACATCGGTTCTTCTGTAACGAACCAGACGGTGAGCATCTGTAGCGACAAACTGCATTCCGTTTTTATCCATTTCAAAGAAAACACCTGTCATTGCCGGGCGTAAATCATCTGTACTGACGGCAAACAGCGTTTTGCTGATAGCAGTTACCAGGCCGCGACTGGTCATGGTGAATGAAGTGGTTTCATCCGCAACCGGTTCTTTGGGGAAATTATCCGGATTTTCTCCCATCACTTTATACTTACCATTATCGCTGGTAATTTCTACTGCGAAGCTGTCGTCAATATTAAACGTGAGGGGTTGTTCGGGTATATTTTTGAGTGAATCAATAAGAATTTTGGCAGGAATACATACCCGACCGGAGTCTTTCGCTTCAATATCCAGGCTGATCCGCATTACCGTTTCCAGGTCTGTAGCAACGATATTCAGTTTGTTTTTATCCACCTCAAACAGGAAATCTTCGAGAATGGGAAGAACGGTATTAGAATTAATAACTCCGCTGATCTGTTGCAAATTCTTTAATAATGCCGAAGAGGAAACGATAAACTTCATTGTTAAGACTTTAAGGCAAACCTACATTAAAATATGAATTACACAAAAAGCTTTGATGGGGATTCGCTCAGGGAAATTCGCCCGGAGATTCAGAAGAAAAAAACCTGAAAAATTGGGCGAAATTCTTTTGTTTACCAAAACTTTTAGTATTAATATTGCTAAATATTTTAGTTGTGCAAAAGTCTTTATACAGACTGACGTAGCAACCGATAATTTTGGGAAAACAAAAAATACATAAAATGTCAAACGCAGAAAAACTAAAGGCCCTGAAACTGACGATGGATAAGATCGACAAAGATTTCGGGAAAGGAAGTGTAATGATGATGAATGAAAAGGGCGAGCAGCAGATTGAGGTTATTTCTACCGGGTCTATAGGCTTAGACATTGCTCTGGGGATCGGCGGATTACCCCGCGGCAGGATCATTGAAATATACGGACCGGAATCTTCGGGTAAAACGACGATAGCCACCCATGTGATAGCCGAAGCCCAGAAGAAAGGAGGTATCTGTGCTATTATAGATGCTGAACATGCGTTTGACAGCAGCTATGCAAAACGTTTGGGAGTAGATGTGGATAACCTTCTGGTATCCCAGCCTGATTATGGAGAACAGGCTTTGGAGATAGCAGACCGTCTGATATTGTCCGGTGCACTGGACGTGGTAGTAATCGACTCTGTGGCAGCTCTGGTGCCTAAGGGAGAACTCGAGGGAGAGATGGGCGATAGTAAAATGGGTTTACAGGCGCGTTTGATGAGTCAGGCGCTGCGAAAACTGACAGCGACTATCAGTAAAACTAATACTGTCTGCATTTTTATTAACCAGTTGCGTGAAAAAATCGGTGTGATGTTCGGGAATCCGGAAACCACCACCGGCGGTAATGCGCTTAAGTTTTACGCGTCTGTCAGACTGGATATCCGGAGAATGGCACAGATTAAGGACGGCGAGTCTGCCATCGGTAACCGGGTAAAAGTGAAAGTGGTAAAGAATAAAGTAGCACCTCCCTTCCGTCAGGCTGAATTTGATATCATTTTTGGCGAAGGAGTCTCTAAAATTGGTGAAATTCTGGATATGGGCGTGGAATTGGGTATTGTTCAGAAAAGTGGATCCTGGTTCAGTTATGATTCAAATAAGCTGGGTCAGGGAAGAGAAGCAGTAAAACAATTATTGCAGGATAATCCGGAACTGGCCAATGAGCTGGAAACTAAGATCAGAGCAAAAGTTAGCGAAGCCGCGCAGGCAGCACAGGCATAATGATATTAAAAATACTCCAGTGGCCGGTTTCTACCGGCAAGTGGATGGGTTAGTAAGTAAGAACGAGGCTACATCAGCAATGATGTAGCCTCTCTTGTATCCGGAAATTATATGAGGTCGGGTTAAACTTCCCCGCGAAACCGGATTATTTATTAAATCAAAGCGGAATATTGAATCAAAGTGGAAATGCAAGCCCTACTCTAAGTCCAATTCCACTGATATTATCATAATTCTCCGTCTTGTATCCGGAATAGTTGTAATTCAGTCCGAGGTTCAAAGACGAAGTTTTAAATCGGCCAACCGGAATACTCACTCCGGCTTCTGGGGCGATGGCAAACCGGAAACCTTTATCGGTTTCTGAGAATTGTCCCCACCAAACACTGTTTGTCACAAATGCACCACCAATTCCTGATCCTAAAAAGGGTCTGATTCCACCTTCTTCTCCGAACTTGTAACGTACGTTTACCATAAGCGGTACAGTTTGAATAGAACGAGACTGTACAGCCGAAATTTCTCCATCTTTGGTAATATAAACCTGGCGCGGGAGCTTTTTATAATAGTCCTGGAAACCGAAATTAGCACCGACCTCCCAGGAAGGATTAACACCAAACGCAAACCTCACGCCCCATCCGTTCCTACTTGTCTGATCAATATATTCTTTGAAACTACTCATTGGTACGTTGGGGTTATAACTCAGTTCAAGTTTCCATTTCTCCTGACTCATACCGGGTAATGCCAGAGTCATAAACGCCATTGCGCTAATCAATACTTTTACTATTCTGAAAATCATTGTTAATTCTATTTTAATCATTGGTCAAATAGGTTATTATCAGCATCGGTTCATACTTCAACAAATCTTTTATTGCTGAATTTTTCAGTTTCCGGCACGCAAGTAAGCAGACTGATCAAATGCAGCTTTCACACCTGTAGCTGCAGCATTCGGATGAAGGATATTGTCGCCCTCCAGCTGTGCATTCCAGATTATTTTCAGCTGATTATTCGCCGATGCATTTTTGAGATCCACCATATCAATAGTTATGGACGAAACCTCGTATTGATACACCCGATAAAATGTGGGAAAATAATAATCGTACCCACCGTAACCCCAGTAATAAGGATCATAATAGGCATCATAACCACTCCAGTAACCGGGGTAGTATTCGGGAACATAATTCGTAATGGTAATATCGAGTTTGGAAACATTTAATCCAAGATCGGGATCATCATCTTTGCTCACTTCAACAAAACCGCGCGCGTTCATTTCGGTGCGAACTGCTGCAAGAAGCGCCGCATCTGCAGAACTAAGTGATTTTGTCTGCCCGTTAGACCGAATATCCGCAACGGAGTCAACCAGACTATAAGTTTTGTAATCAGAAAAATTGACATTTCCGTCCCGATTTGTTATATAAACTCGTGTTTCTTCACTGGAAAGGTTATTGGTAACACTTTTCTTACATCCTGTTATAGCCAAAAGCGCAACGAACCCGAAAATCACTGTCTTGTTCATTTGGTATATTTTTTTGCTTAATTTTTAAAATTATCATCGGCGTAAGACATTTGAATGCGCAGAGTCCTACCGAGTTTGCAAGGAAGGTCAGGGTATATTTAAAGCATTACAAATTTAGTACCATCAGGCCGGAAATCCTTACTCAGAGAGCATTTCGACAAATGATTATCAATTTATTAACAGGGTAGATATTTAATAAACTCTTTATCTTTACAGATATGCCATTTAAACTTCATTCTCCTTATGCTCCGGCTGGAGATCAACCGGAAGCAATTGCGCAACTTACAAAGGGAATATTGGACGGAGAGCGGTTTCAGACGCTTCTGGGGGTTACCGGATCAGGAAAAACGTTCACAATTGCGAACGTAATTCAGAATGTGCAGCGACCAACCCTTGTGCTCACTCATAACAAAACTTTGGTTGCACAATTATATGGTGAGTTTAAACAATTCTTTCCTGAAAATGCAGTGGGTTATTTTGTTTCCTATTACGATTATTATCAGCCGGAAGCATATATGCCCGTAACGGATACTTATATAGAAAAAGATCTGGCGATTAATGAAGAACTGGATAAACTTCGCCTCCAGGCCACTACTCAATTGTTGAGCGGACGGAGAGATATCATTGTGGTTGCATCGGTCAGTTGTATCTATGGTATTGGTAACCCAACAGATTTTGAAAATGGAATAGTCCGCATCAGTCGCGGTCAGGTAGTTAGTCGCCAGGGATTTCTTCATGCATTGGTAAATTCTCTGTACAAGAGAACACAGACGGAATTCACGCGCGGTACCTTTCGTGTAAAAGGAGACACGGTGGATATTAATCTTCCTTATCTCGACTACAGCTACCGGATTTCGTTTTTTGGTGATGAGATAGATGAAATAGAAAGTTTTGAAACTGAAACCGGAAAGCGGATTGGTTCGCTGGAAAATGCTGCGATATTTCCTGCAAACTTATATCTGGCACCGAAAGACCTGATGCAACAGATAATTTATGAAATACAGGATGAACTTGCAGCTCAGGTTGAATATTTTAAATCGACCGGAAAGCTGATAGAAGCTCAGCGCTTAAGTGAAAGGGTGAATTATGATCTGGAAATGATCCGGGAACTTGGTTATTGTAATGGGGTGGAAAACTATTCCCGTTTTTTTGATCGCCGGTTTCCCGGTACAAGGCCTTTCTGTTTACTGGATTATTTTCCGAAAGATTTTCTGTGTGTTATAGATGAAAGTCATCAGACCATACCTCAGATCAGCGGAATGTACGGTGGAGACCGAAGCAGAAAACTGATACTGGTTGATTACGGATTCAGACTACCATCCGCGCTGGACAACCGCCCGCTGAATTTCCATGAATTTGAATCTCTTATCAATCAGACCATTTTCGTTTCGGCTACACCGGGAGATTATGAACTGGAGAAAACAGGAGGAGTTGTAGTGGAACAGGTTGTGCGTCCGACCGGGTTGCTGGATCCTCCGATAGAAGTACGACCCGGTATCAATCAGATTGATGATTTGCTGGGTGCTATTGATGAAAGAGTAAAACGGGGCGACAGAGTATTGGTTACTACTCTCACGAAACGTATGGCGGAGGAAATGGACAAATATCTGCATCGGATAAATATTAAATCGAAATACATCCATAGCGAAGTAGATACCCTCGATCGCGTCGAGATTCTCCGGCAATTACGACTCGGAGAGATAGATGTGCTTGTTGGTGTGAACTTATTAAGAGAAGGGCTGGATCTTCCAGAGGTGTCGTTAGTGGCAATTTTAGATGCTGATAAGGAAGGATTTTTAAGAAATGAAAAATCCCTTACTCAAACAGCTGGAAGAGCTGCGCGGAATGCAGATGGTTTAGTAATTTTCTATGCGGATAAGATTACGCAAAGTATGCAAAGGACGATTGATGAAACCAACAGAAGGCGGGAAAAACAAATAGCATACAACATCAGACATAATATCACTCCGAAAACAGTAGTAAAATCGAAAGAGCAGGTGTTTGCTCAGACTTCGGTTCTGGATATAAAAGGTTATGATCCCGACGCTCCGTTAGTGGTGGAAAAATCGATTACTCCATCGCTGGTTGCGGAAGAAGAAATAGAATATAAAACTGTTCCGCAACTCGAAAAGGCAATTGCGAAGATTAAAAAAGAAATGGAAAAAGCAGCGAGAGATCTTGATTTTATGGAGGCGGCCCGATTAAGGGATGAAATGTTCAGAATGCAGGCGCAACTGAAAGAAATGAAGAAATAAACACTTAGGACGGCCGTTTTATAGTTAATCTGAAATGATACATTCCGGTCTGCGTCTATGGGTGTATTATCTATTCCGATTCAACAAACCCTACGTAATATGATTACAATAGCTTTGTACAATCTGAAAGGTGGTGTTGGGAAAACAGCATCCAGTGTGAATTTCTCCTATCTCGCAGCGAAAGATGGCTACACCACATTGTTGTGGGACCTCGACCCACAGGGTTCAACAACGTATTATTATCATGCGAAATCCAGGATAAAGGATGGCACAAGAAAACTGATGCAGAATGAAATAGATATGGAAGAAGCTATACTTGAAACGGAGTATGAGAACATTCATATCATACCTGCTGATCTTTCTGCGAGAAATCTCGACATTATTCTCGATGATATGCGTTCATCCACAAAGAGATTGAAATCAATTTTAAAGCAGTTGGAAAAACATTACGATTTCGTATTTATTGACTGTCCGCCTGGGTTTTCAGTTCTTTCGGAAAATATTTTTCATGCTGCTGATATTGTCTTAATGCCAACTATACCTACTACACTATCCGTGCGCACATACAAAATGGTAAAAGACTACTTTAAAGAGAAGAACCTGGATTCTACTAAACTGATGTGCTTTTTTTCTATGGTAGATCTACGAAAAAATATGCATAATGAAATTATGGAGGAGTTAAACCGGGACAAACGTTTTTTCAGCACTTATATTCCCGCACTTTCCGACATCGAAAAGATGGGAATTCATCAGGCACCAGTTGAGGTTTTTGCACGCTCTGGTCAGGCTGCAGCCAGTTACCGTGAACTTTGGGAAGAAATCAAAGAAGGAGTTTTGGAGTAAGTATATTGGAATAGCCCTATACTGCACCGTAATTTTACCATTTTAAAAATCTGGTAGTTTCACCCGATTTTCACGGAGCTGTTTCAGGAATAATATCTCTATATTATTTTTGTTTTGAATAGCTGATATAACAGCCTGAAACGCACTATTATCAATCATTTACCTTAACCGCCAGAATCAACTTTGATATGTCCGTGAAACGAATAATTCCAGTTGTAGTAATAATTTCTCTGATTGCATCAACTTACCTGAATGTTTTTTACGCAAACAGAATCAGCAGAAAAGAAGCCGACAGCCTGTTAAAGGTTCAACCGGTTAAAATTGGTCCTAATCAGAGAGTGCCGGGGATCACTGTAAAACCCGGATTTCGCAGATGATAAAATCTGAGAAGTTTTAGTTTTGAAATATAAGTTTGGATAAACCGCAGAATACCTGCGGTTTTTTTTATTCACCTACCATTGCCTGAATTGATTTGCCTAATTTAGCACAATGAGTAAAAAGTTATTTCTACTTGACGCACTTGCCTTGATATACAGGGCTTATTATGCCCTTATCCGGAGTCCGCGTATAACTTCAAAAGGACGGAACACCAATGCGCAATTTGGTTTTACTACAACACTTTTTGACCTGATTAATAAGGAAAAGCCCACCCACTTGGCCGTGTGCTTTGATACCGAAGCTCCTACGGAAAGGCATACCGATTTTACAGACTATAAAGCTAACCGGCAGGAAACACCGGAGGACTTGCTTTCTGCTATTCCTGACATAAAGAACATTATTAAGGGATTTAATATTCCTGTAATTGAATCGGATGGTTACGAGGCGGATGATATTATAGGAGCCCTAGCCAGGCAGGCAGAAAAAGCTGGTTATGAAGTGTATATGGTAACCCCGGATAAAGACTATGGACAACTGGTAACAGAAAACATAAAAATTTATAAACCACCTTATCAGGGAGGCAGGGAGGAAATTTTAGGCCCGAAGGAAGTATGTGAAAAATGGAATATTGAAAATGTTTCTCAGGTCATAGATATACTCGGTTTAATGGGTGATTCTGTTGATAATATTCCGGGTATACCTGGCATCGGAGAAAAAACAGCTGCAAAGTTGCTGAAGGAATATGGGACCCTTGAAAACGTGCTCGAAAATGCTGAAAATATTAAAGGTGCTATCGGGGAAAAAGTAAGGAATGGAAAAGATCTCGCGATCATGAGTAAAAAGCTGGCGACCATTCTGACCGACATACCTGTTGAATTTCATGAGGAAGATTTTCGTATTAAGGAATGCAACAAAGAAGCCCTGAAAGAAATATTTACAGAGCTGGAATTCAAAACACTGGGAAAGCGGATTCTCGGAGAAGATTTTAATGCGTTTAATACCGCGAAAGAAGGAGTGCAAACCGATCTCTTCGGAAATGTTGTACGGGGTACTGAGCCCGCAAGAAATGTGAGTTCTGCTTCATCTTCGGCAGCTTTGTCCACTTCCTCCGCGGCAAATGCTCAGGAAACAGAATCTGTGGGCATAGTGGCCAGCAGAAATATTCAGAATACACCCCACGACTATGCTGTTCTGATGGAAGACGATGAGATTCTCAGTCTGGTAGAAAAGCTTTCCACACAAAAAATTATTTCGTTTGATACTGAAACCACCGGTATAGATGCCAACGATGTGGAACTGGTTGGACTGAGCTTCAGCTATACACCGGGCGAAGGATATTATATACCTTGTCCGCCTGAACTGGAAGCTGTGAAAAAGATACTGCAGTTGCTGGGACCATTGTTTGATCGGACCGACGTAGTTTGGGTGGGACAGAACCTCAAGTACGATTTGCTGGTAATGAAATGGTATGGTGTGGAACTGAAGGGTGAAACCTTTGATACTATGCTGGCGCATTATCTGATTGAACCGGAGGGAAGACGGAATATGGATATGCTCAGCGCTCAGTATCTAGGCTATCAGCCCATCGCTATTGAAGAGTTAATCGGAAAGAAAGGAAAGGGACAACTGAATATGCGGGATGTTGAATTGGAGAAGATTAAGGAGTACGCGGTGGAAGATGCAGATATTACCCTTCAGCTTAAGAACAGATTCGAAATTCTGATGAAGGAGAAAGAGGTGGAAAATGTATTCGCAGAAATTGAAAATCCTCTGGTGAAAGTATTGACGGATATGGAATTTGAAGGGGTTAAGATTGATGTGGATTTTCTGCATGATTATTCAAAAATGCTTGAAAGGGAGGCAAAGAATTATGAGGAAAGAGTTTATGCACAGGCCGGTGTAAGGTTCAATCTGGCATCGCCCAAGCAGTTAGGAGAAGTATTGTTCGAAAAACTGAAACTGGATCCCAAAGCGAAAAAAACCAAGACGGGCCAGTATGCAACAGGTGAAGAAGTTTTACTGAAACTGGCATCTCAGAATCAGATTGTTGATGATATCCTTGGTTTCAGAGAACTCACAAAACTTAAGTCAACATACGTAGACGCACTACCGGTAATGATTAACCGTAAAACAGGGAGGGTGCATACGAGCTATTCTCAGGCAGTTGCAGTTACCGGCCGTTTATCGAGCAACAATCCGAATCTTCAGAATATTCCGATAAGAACAGACAGAGGGCGTGAAATAAGAAAGGCATTTATTCCGAGAGACGAATCGCGGGTGTTGATGAGCGCTGACTATTCGCAGATAGAATTGCGGATAGTGGCGGCTATCAGCGGAGATCCGAATATGTGTGAAGCTTTTGCATTGGGAAAGGATATCCATACTGCGACGGCAGCAAGGGTTTACGGAGTGGATGAATCGGAAGTAACCAAGGAAATGAGATATAAGGCAAAGAGTGTAAACTTTGGAATTATATACGGACAGGGAGCATTCGGATTAGCAGAAAACCTTGGTATCAGCAGGGGAGAAGCCCGGGATATAATTGACAATTATAAGAAGCAATTTCCCATGATACAGGCGTACATGGATAATATGATTCAGTTTGCCAAAGAGAACGGATATGTACAAACGCTGATGGGAAGAAAAAGATGGTTAAAAGATATCAACTCGAGCAACTTTACAGTACGAGGCTTTGCAGAAAGAAATGCTATTAATTCACCTATTCAGGGAACTGCAGCGGATATGATTAAACTGGCGATGATCAGAATACATAAGATTTTTAAAGAAAAAGGATTTCAGTCGAAGATGATTCTTCAGGTTCACGATGAATTGGTGTTCGATGCCGTCAGGGATGAAGTTGAAATCATCAAACCGGTAATCATCGAATGTATGAAAATGGCTCTGCCTCTACCGAACGGAGTTCCGGTAGAGGCAGAGGTGGGAGTGGGAGCGAACTGGCTGGAAGCACATTAATTTGCTGCCGCCAGTTTTATCATATGTTCCATTTCCTTAACAGCTGTCATTTCGTTGCCGTGAAATCCGACGGATCTGAACCGAACGCGGCCTTTCTTATCTATAACCAGTTTAGTGGGTATTCCTTCTACTTTATAACTGCTGACCACCTTATAAGCACTGCCGGCTTTTTCGTCGTACAGCACATTAAAACTGTATTTATTTGCTTCAATAAATTCTGTTACTTCTTTATAGCGTTGCTCCTCCGTAGCCTGTCTTTCCCAGGTGTCGATAAACAGGAATACAACATCGGGATCATCCTTAAATTGATTCACAGATTTTTGCATGGCGGGGAAGGAAGCTTTGCAGGGTCCGCACCAGGTAGCCCAGAAATCAAGTACTACAACTTTACCCCTCAGATTCTCAAGGCTGACGGTTTCACCTTTCATATTTTTTAATGTAAAACCGGGCGCAGCTTCATCGATCATTGATTTCTCTATTTCCTTTTTTATTTTTTTGACATTCTCTTCTTCCAGTTTTGCAAAATAGTTATCAAATCCGGTTGCGTATTTTAAGTGATAGCGACTTCTCAGTTGTTCTTTCATTGCTTCGGTAAAATGCCCGCTTTTTACAAAGTTTTCAAGTTCACGGTTAACTCTGTCGGGATATATTTTTTCTAAAAGTTTAGTGTATTGTTCATTTACCTGCAGGTTTGTTCCTTCGTATCCTTCAACCGCTGCCTGCAGGTAGGTAAGAGCGTCGGAATCTTTACCCTGTTTCTGAAGAATGGAAGCATGGAGAGTTGCCAGCCTCGCATATAATTTATTAAGTTCGGCTAAATAATTAGCCCGGGTGTGATGAGCTGGTTTGAGAGTCATATTTTTTTTCTCACCCTCAATCATGTTCAGCATCTGCTGTGAATATTCGGCTGTCTCGTCGGAGTTCTGACTATTGTCGAAAGATGATTGAATAACCCGGAAATAAGTATTAACCCTGTTGAAGATGTTATCAGGATACAGATTCAGGTCAAATGCTTCCTTAATCCTTCCTTGCCTGGCATAATCCAGGGCTACACTAGCGGGAAGCTTTTTGAATTCGGAGGGATTGTTGGCAACTACCTCCGGAAAATCCTTTTCATACTTTTTTATAAACGCAAGTTTTTCGTCACCTGTTCTCAGTTTGGACAAACTCGCACTGGCTTCGCTGATTCTCCACTTTCCCGCAGGAAACTGGATTTTCATCACATTTTCGAGAAGATTAGCCAATGGTGCCTGCCTGATTTGTTTTGCCGCAGCGATGGCTCTGTTGTATTCGTTTTCACCTGCATTTTTATCTGTTGGGATGGAAACGATCAACTTCAATATCGCAGCGGTATCTTTTTTGTAAGTGAAATAGTCAAGCTTGTCGTTGAAGTCTACATCTGAAAGCCGGTCTGCTAGCTTTTCATAGTATTTATCTCTGTAATATGCAGATTTTTTATCATCACGCTCTACACCTATAGTGAACTGATGATTTTGAGAGATGTTCGCCATAGCGAGGTAGCTGTTGACAGTTGGTTCCCCATCCTCCCCGAAGATCAGGAAACTATATCCCTTGTTCGAATTATTGTCGATTGTTTTACCATCAGCAAATACTATTACAAAAGCAGCTGCGCTATCGTGAAGAGAAACGGTTCCCACCCAGTTCTTTCCTGATTTTTTTAGTTCAGTTTCATAAACAACCGGGTCATTTTTATGCAGAACATAGATATATGCAAGTATCGATTTTGCTTTTTGAAGTGCACTCACCGGTTTATACTGAATCGTCACTGCAGTGCCCGCTTTAGGTTCTTCAGGGTTCAATTTTACAGCAGAATAGGAAGGTTGCTGTGCAATACCAAAGCTGAAAACTGAAATAAAAACGGTCAGAAAGAATAATAGTTTCATATCACCTGGTTTTAGTGTAAAGGTTTGACTAAATGAGTAGTAGTAGTAGTCGGGTGGCTAAGCGTTGCTAAAATAACAAAAAAACATCAGATGTGTGCCACGGATTGATTATTGTACCTTTGCAGTCAACCGATCAAAATTTCGGGTACAACTACAGTTAGATGAGCAATATAAAGCCTTTATTATATTATTGTTACGATGCCTATTGTGGATGGTGTTACGGATTTAGTCCGGTTATCCGTAAGATTTACGAGCACTATCAGGATAAGCTGGATTTTGATGTGCTTTCAGGAGGGATGATTATCGGAGACCAACCACTGCATATCAGTGCTCTCGCTCCAATGATACAGGAAGCCTACAAAACGGTTGAATCATACACGGGAGTCACTTTTGGTTCAGATTATCTATGGCATATTATGAATCCGGAAGAAAGCGACTGGTATCCGTTTTCGGAGAAGCCGGCAATAGCGCTTTGTATTTTCAAAGAGTATCACCCCGATCGTTCCATTGAATTCGCCGTAGATCTTCAGATAGCGTTGAATTATGAAGGACGGGATTTATGTGATAATGAAGCTTACCGGCATTTGCTCGATAAATATGAGATTCCACATGAACCATTTTATCAGAAACTAAAAACCGAAGCCTATCGTGAGAAGGCTTACTACGAATTTGCGCTGATTAAACAACTGCAGATTACGGGTTTTCCAAGTGTGATTGTACAGGTTTCGGAGTCTAAATTTCACCTGATCGGACGCGGATACACGGATTTCAGTACACTTGCAGGTAGAATCGATCAGTTGCTCGAAGATATGAAGCGAATTAAGTAAGCCGCCAATGTCAGGGCTTTAGTTTACCAGGTAAAACTCCAAAATGTTTTTTGAATGCAGATGTAAAATGTGATGTATGTTTATACCCTGTCAGTCTGGCTATTTCGGAAATTTTAAAATCGCTGTGAAGGATTAATTCCCTGGCTTTTTCCATTTTTTGATTGTGAAGATATCCGTATACGGTGTTTCCGAAAACTTTTTTGAAATTCTTTTTTAAATAGTTTTCGTTGGTACCTACTTCATGCGCCAGATCTATCAATGAGCAAGGCTGATGCATATTTTCCAGAATAAAGTTTCGGGCCTGATGCATTTTTTCTACTTCTTCAGGTTTCAGATCAAACGGCTCCGCATCTTCGTTCAGGGATTCCAGTTGTTGATATTGAAGAGCAAGTAATTCTCTTAATTTAGCTTCAAGAAATAACCTGCGGGCCTGTCCCTGCATGGTGCAGATATTGATTTCAACCATTATCCGGGAAACAGTTGGTGTAATTAACATGTTTTTAGAACTCAACCGAGTTGACCTACCATTTTTGATAGCTTCTGTAAACTGAGCGAAGACCGGATCTGACGGAGGTAAAACCTGCTCAAAATATTCAGGATGGACGGCAATGGAAAAATACTCTTCGTCAGACATTTCCTTCCATTCCATAAAAACTTCCCCTGGTTGAAGAAGGAAAATATTATGCTCCCCGGGTGCCAATGAAAACTGCAGTTCACCGACAGATGAGTCAAAGCTGCATTTTACGGCAAAAAAT
>DATCKB010000506.1:0-3934 GCA_036562505.1 Parasegetibacter sp.
AATTGAAGCTCTGATTCCGCTTTTGTCACCGGGTGATATCATTATTGATGGCGGCAACTCTCACTTCAGCGATACGTTGAGAAGAAATGAATATCTCACTTCAAAAAATCTCCATTTTATAGGAATGGGGGTTTCAGGTGGTGAAGAAGGAGCAAGGAGAGGCCCGAGTATCATGCCCGGTGGTAACAGGGAAGCATACCCGCATATTCAACCGATGCTTGAGGCGGTAGCTGCCAAAGTAAATGGAGTAGCCTGTGTAGCACACCTGGGTAAGGGCGCAGCCGGACATTACGTGAAAATGGTACATAACGGTATTGAATACGCCATTATGCAGCTGATTACAGAATGTTACGATCTGCTGCGCCGCGGTGCCGGACTCTCCAATGAAGAACTTTATGAAGTGTTTAAAAAATGGAATGACGGCGATCTGCAATCATTTCTGATAGAAATTACCCGCGATATCTTTAAACAAAAAGATGATATAACTGATGCTTACCTGGTTGATATGATCCTGGACAAGGCAGGTGCAAAAGGTACAGGGAAATGGACATCTCAGGATGCCCTTGAATTGGGTTCACCAATCCCCATGATTGATGCAGCAGTTGCTATGAGAAATGCTTCTTCGCTGAAATCTCAGAGAGAAAAAGCGGCTAAGCTCTACGGAACGGCACCATCTGCACTTTCTGTTAGTAAGGAAGAATTTATCAATCAGGTTCATGATGCACTTTATTTTGGCGTGGTAATCAGCTATGCACAGGGCTTAGCTTTGTTGCAGGTTGCATCATCAGAAAGAAATATGGAAATTCCGATGAAGGAAGTTGTGAATGTGTGGAAGGGAGGATGTATTATCCGTTCCCTGCTGTTACAGGACTTTGACAAGGCCTTCGATAAAACTCCTGACCTGAGCAATATTCTGCTGGATGAAAATATTGCTTCTTTAATTAAAGATAAAATTTCGAATACCCGCAAGGTAGCGAGCCTTGGTGTATTAAACGGCTATGCAATCACTGCTTTATGCAGTGCTTTGAATTATTTTGACGCATTCACCACGGCTCGTCTCCCGACAAATTTACTGCAGGCGCAAAGGGATTTCTTTGGTGCACACACATATGAACGCATTGATAAAGAAGGTAAGTTCCATACTCAATGGGGTGCGTAAAATTAAACACAATCCTGCAATTGTAACTATTTAGATAAAATGCAACAACATACTACACCACCCCCTTCTCTGATATTTATTTTCGGAGGAAGCGGAGATCTGAATTTCAGAAAATTATCGCCGGCTCTTTATAACTTGTATATCGACAACTGGATGCCGGAGAAGTTTTCTATTGTAGGTATTGGAAGAACAGAATATTCGGATGATACTTACCGTGAGCGACTTCTCAAAGGAATCCGTGAATTCAGCAGAAGAAAGGATGATCCGATGGAAAGATGGGAAGCTTTTTCCAAACATATTTCCTATCTACAACTCGATGCAGAGGATGCCGCAGCTTATTCAAGGATTACCGAATTCGTGGTGGCTACGGAAGCAAAATTCGGAGTGCATCCGAATGTGATATTTTATCTGGCAGTTGCGCCTCAGCTGGTTCCTGGTATTGCTACTAAACTGGGTACGCTGACTCTTTGTGCAGAAAGAAATACTACCCGGATTGTCATAGAGAAACCATTCGGTCACGATCTGCATAGTGCACGCGAACTGAACAAACTAATGGCTTCTATATTTACAGAAGAACAGATTTACCGCATAGATCATTATCTGGGCAAGGAAACCGTTCAGAATATAATAGCGCTTCGCTTCGCGAATGCCTTGTTTGAACCCATCTGGAACAGAAACTATATTGAACATGTTCAGATTACAGCTTCGGAAACAGTTGGGGCGGAAGGAAGAGGCGGATACTATGAGCAGTCGGGCGCTTTGCGTGATATGGTTCAAAACCATATTCTGCAATTACTTTGTCTGATCGCTATGGAAGCACCGGTATCTTTCGATGCCAACGAAATCCGGAATAAAAAAGTGGATGTACTGAATGCGTTGCGGAAGATTTCGAATGATGAGGTGCAGGAATACGCAGTAAGAGGCCAGTATTCTTCCGGATGGATGAAAGGTGAGAAGGTTCCGGGATATCGTTCCGAGAAAAATGTCGACCCTAATTCATCTGTAGAAACTTTCGCTGCAGTTAAATTCTATATTGACAACTGGCGCTGGCAGAATGTACCTTTCTATGTTCGCACAGGGAAAAGGATGCATGAAAAATCAACCATTATCACAATTCAGTTTAAACCTGCTCCGAGTTATGCTTTCCCTGTGGAAGCAGCTGCAAGTTGGCGTCCGAACCGGTTGACTATTAGTATACAACCTGAGATGGATATTCGTTTGCGTTTTCAGGCAAAGAAACCCGGACAATCAATGTCGCTCAACCCTGTTGATATGATTTTCCGTTACGATGAAGCTTATGACGATCATCAACCTGAAGCCTACGAAACCTTATTGCTGGATGTGATGGAGGGAAATGCTACTCTGTTCATGCGCGCAGATCAGGTTGAAGCAGCATGGAAGGTGATAACACCAATTCAGGAAGCCTGGGCTAACAGACCTCCGGTTGGATTTCCCAATTATGCACCGGGCAGCTGGGGACCTGAAGACGCTGAGGCTTTGATTGCAAGGGACGGACACAACTGGATTACATTACCCTTGCCGCACAAAGAATAAGTAGATTTTGCGGAAGGAAGGAATCCAAAATGTATAAGTAGAACCAGAAAGGGTTGGGTACTCAACCAGACAATCAACAGTCAGTATGCAAATTGGGATCAGACGCTGAAAAGTTAAAAACTGAGTTGTGCCGCAGCCGGTTTATCGATAAACCAGTGTACATCACCGTTAGATTTCCGGAATAGTTGTGACGGATATTTGTCGGGATTAAAAGAACCGTTCAGTATTTTATCCAATGCCGCAGCTTTATTCGCACCTGAAACCAGAAATGCGATCTTGGAAGATTTACTCACTACAGGCTCCGTAAGCGTAATCCGATACATTTCCTGGGAATCGAGATAAAATGCATCTACCCATTTATTTTTTTCATGAACAACGGGTTTCCCGGGAAAAAGAGAAAGCGTATGTGCATCATCACCTATCCCCATCAGCGTCAGATCGAAAGTTGACATGGAGCCAGACGTATTGGCATTATGAGCCGGTCTGCCGAAATACCGGAACAAAATCTCTTCATACTCCGCAGCAGCCAGTTCCGGATCACCTTCCGTTTTCATAACATGAATCTGATCTTTTGGAACCGGTACAAAATTGAGGAGAGTTTCAAAAGCATTTTTCGCATTGTTCCTCTCATCTGAAAACGGAACGAATCTTTCATCACCCCAGAAAACATGAACTTTCTGCCACTCTATTTCTTCCTTATACGGTGAGGCAGCAAGAATTCGATATAGTTTTTCAGGTGTGCTTCCGCCTGAAAGCACAAGAGTAAAAAAATCTTTTCTGGCTAAAGTTTCATTAATTTGTGTACTTATCCATTTCGCCGCATCGGCTGCCAAACTGTTGCTGTCTTCTGATAAATGTAGTTTCAAATTGCTTTCAAAGTTTAGTTGCCAACCTGGTTCTCGCTCAGCACTTTTGCAGCTATTTTCCTTTTCGCTTCTTTGATGTTGAACGGTTCTGTTTTAGTAAATCTTTTCAATCCCATCATCATCATACGCAACTCATCACCATCAGCAAATGAGTTAAGCGCATCTTTACCTAATTTATTTATCTTATCTGCAGCATCATACAAATAACAACCTACAATATCCGTTTCATATGTGGTAGCCGCTTCACCTTTTATTTCGTTCAACTTCATTAATCTCAGCAATGCGCTCTCTGCATTGAAGGTAAGAATAGCCATATCGGCAATATTCATCAACAATTCCTGCTCATGTTCAATTT
>DATCKB010000509.1:0-5754 GCA_036562505.1 Parasegetibacter sp.
GGATCTCATTTCGCTGAAAAAATTAAATATTACCAACTACCACGAACCGGAACTCACCAAATGGAAAGTGTTTCTCGATAAACTGAAATATCCGAAATCAAAAGTCACTATCGGATTAATCGGTAAATACGTTGAATTGCAGGATGCATACAAATCGATCCTCGAATCCTTTATTCATGCCGGTGCAATGAATGAATGCAAGGTTCAGGTAGTTAACGTGCACAGTGAGTTTATTACTGATGAGAACGTAGCCGAAAAACTCAGCAATCTCGACGGACTTCTTGTAGCTCCTGGTTTCGGCCACCGGGGTATCGAAGGAAAAATTACTGCTGTTAAATATGCCCGTGAAAACGGACTGCCATTCTTTGGTATTTGTCTGGGTATGCAGATGGCTGCTATTGAATTTGCAAGAAATGTACTCGGACTGAAAAATGCGCATTCCACCGAAATGGATCCGAATGCCATTGATCCGGTGATTGATATGATGGAAGAACAAAAGAAAATCAGTGCAAAAGGTGGTACTATGCGCCTTGGTGCATACCCCTGCGCAATCACACCGGGAACTCTTGCTGAAGATATTTATCAGACTAACCTGATTTCAGAAAGACACCGCCACAGATACGAATTCAATAACAAATACCTTGAACAGTTTGAAAATGCAGGAATGATTCCGAGCGGAAAAAATCCTGAAACCGGACTGGTGGAAATTCTGGAACTCAAAAACCATCCATTCTTCATCGGAGTTCAGTTTCACCCCGAATTAAAAAGTACTGTCGAAAATCCTCAACCTATATTTGTTCGCTTTATTAAAGCAGCAAAAGAATATGGTGAGAAGTTCGCCGCATCTAAGAATAATAAGGTAACGGACGAAGTAGCTGGCTAAACAAGCAGCCCTGCGCATTTTTCCCTACCTTTGCCCCCTCAAAAAAAATCGAAATAAATGGGTATGGACAGAAATACGGTGATAGGTTTTATCCTTTTAGCCGTTCTATTTTTCGGATATTTCTTTTACAACAGACAAGACCAGCTGGCAGCCCAGATGGAAAGGGCCCGGATGGACTCTATCGCCCGCGCTAACCAGCCCGTTATTTCTGAGTCAGATACAGCTTCTGTGAAAATCACTCCTGTGGGTGCTGACTCTGCAACTGCTGACAGTGTTTCAAACGCATTCGCCGGCGTTTATGGTACTGAAGAAGTACTTGTGCTGGAAAATGATGTACTTCGGATCAGTTTTACCAATAAAGGTGGTCAGCCGAAAATGGTAGAACTCAAATCCTTCCTTTCTCTGGATAGTATGCCGGTTAAACTGGTACAAAATAATGGATTCGATAAAATTTCCTATGCCATAAACACGGGTGAAAACAGGTCTGCGCAAACTGCTGATCTGTACTTCCAGCCTGCAAAAATTATTCGGCAAGACGATGGTTCCCAGATAATTTCCTATTCGCTGGAACTGGGTAACGGGCAAACCGTTACGCACCAGTACACTCTGCGCCGGAACGATTACATGATAGACTGGAACGTGGAACTCACCGGGGCAGACCGACTTCTTACACAGCAATCGTTTAACCTGGTTTGGCAAGCACGCGCAAAACAACAGGAAAAAGATATTCGCTATGAAAAACAACAATCACAAATCACCTTCTGGGAGAATAACGAGTTTGATTATTTCAATGTGTTTTCCAGAAACTCCATTAAATATGAAAATGCAGTTCAGTGGGTGAGTGTGAAACAACAATTTTTCAGTCAGGTGCTGATCTCAAAAAGTCCTTTCGCCGGAGGTGAAACTAACTGGGAAGTACCGCATGATTCTATACCGCTTATTGCTTCTGCAATAACAAATTTACGTATGCAGGTACCCGTTGGTACTGTAGCCAATCTGCCTTTCCAGATTTATTATGGTCCGAACGACTACCACTTGCTGAAGAGCTACAAACTCGGGCTGGAAAATAACGTAAACCTCGGTCAGGGATTCTATGCATTCGTAAAGTATGTGAACAAGTGGTTGGTTTTACCCCTGTTCGATTTCTTCAAATCATTCATCGGAAGTTACGGTATAGTGATTCTGTTGCTCACCATCGTTATCCGTTTGCTGATTTCGCCACTAACCTACAGCAGCTATCTCAGCGGTGCCAGAATGAAAGCACTTCGTCCGGAACTGGAAGCTCTGAAAAAGAAACTCGGTGATGATCAGCAGGCTTATGCTATGGAGCAGATGAAATTATTCAGAGAAGCCGGAGTAAATCCGCTGGGAGGTTGTATTCCCGCTCTGTTACAAATTCCGATCTTCTTCGCACTCTTCAGTTTCTTTAACTCAAGTGTGGATCTGAGAGGACAAAACTTCCTCTGGTCAGATGATCTCTCAGCTTATGACTCAATTGCGCAACTTCCGTTTTATATCTGGGGATTCGGTGATCACGTCAGCTTGTTTACACTGCTCGCAGTAATTACCAGCTTCCTGATTTCCTTCCTGAATATGGGTATGACACCGGATCAGAACAACCCCATGCTGAAGTATATGCCTTATATATTCCCGATCATCCTTCTGGGGATTTTTAACAGCTTGCCTTCAGCTCTGACCTGGTATTATACCGTCTCTAACCTGATCACACTGGTATTGCAGTTCGTTATTCAGCGCTTTATCATTAAACCTGAAAAAATTCTAGCAAAAATCGAAGCCAACAGAAAGAAACCCAAAACTCAATCTAAATGGCAGGAACGCCTGGCGCAAATGCAGGAAGCTCAGAAGAAAATGCAGGAAATGAAGAAGGGAAAGCAGTAAATTTTTCACTTATACAACTAATTGGCTAATTTGGCAGTCTAATTATGAACAAACAGTTGATTCATAATAATCAACCAGCTGTTTATTATTGATTAAAATATCGACATGACCAGAATAGCACCACTGCTTTTGCTCGCTGTATTCTTAATATCTGCTGTTATGGTACAGGGGCAGAGAAAGGTTTCTGAAATGACGGTCACTTATACCGCATCAATTTCATCAGATAATAAAGAACCAGCAATTTCTGATGCTTTCGACGGTGCCACTACCACCGTTTATCTGAAAGGTTCTCTTAGTCGCACTGAAATGGTTTCAACCCTTGCAACCTTTGTAACTATTCACGATGCTAAGAATGGCACTGCAGTTAGTTTAAGGGAAACCAGCGGTCAGAAACTGCTGATTCGCATGAATGCCGATGATTGGAAGGATCGTAATAAACGTTACGACGGCATTACATTTACGGATACCAATGAAACTAAAAAGATTGCCGGATATAACTGTATAAAGTCTGTCGCCAAACTCAGTGATGGAACAACTTTCACTGTCTATTACACCCCGGATATCATACCGGAGAACCGCGACTACGACTATCAGTTCAGGACTCTCCCCGGTTTTCCATTGGAATACGAACTGGAAATGGGTTCCTATCATGTAAAGTACACTGCCACACAGGTTAATTTTAGTCCGGTCCCCGCTTCACGATTTGATATTCCCAAATCAGGCTACCGTGAAATGACTTACGAGGAAAGCAATAAATTAAGAGGGGTTAAACAGTAATACTCTGCACAATAAGCAGTAACCCTCTCCCGAAATAGCTTATACCCTTGGATAATCCCGGCTTAGGAATAGAGCGATACAAAACTGTTTTTACCGGAAAAATTAAGAAGTCGATTTATAGGACTATTTATCTATTTTCAGTAAAAAATACCACAAAACGGGGATTGCTAATCGTTTCTTCATCCTTTATGAATCCTTCGTAGATCAGCCGATTAGCTGATTTGTGCTATTTCCGGTAATTTGTCCAATAGCAAAACCACCTGACCTCAGTCGGGTTTAAACAACAAAACGGTAAAGTTTAAAGATTGTCTTTAGAAGGAGTCTTAAACTTGGTCAGCAATTTTTTCTGAGTAAAGGGAACAATATGAATCGTGTTCCCGGTCTGGAAGGTAACTACCGATTTCATCAGAATGAATTCACCAGTGGTTTCTTTACTTAATACCTGACTGCCTCTGTATTGCAGGTTCGATTTCAGTGAAAACGTAGTTGAATTGTTCTGAGAAACAACAGGAGAAAGGAAACTGGTTGACTTTTTATTCTTCCCTCCGTCACCAATGCTTGCAAAGGCTAACAGCGAAAAGGCTGTCAGAAAAGCCATTGTGGTAGCTTTTTTGCAGATTGAATTTATTAAGGAGGAGTTAAACATATTACAAAAGTATTAATAATATGTGAAAACCATCAAATTTTTTTAGGATAAGTTGAAAAATATCTTAGAAGTATTCGACGACGAATGCTGACGTGCGGAGGAAACTATTCCAGCGATGAATTTTGCTTACGGAAGCCCTGAAATGAATTTTGTCTTCGTTAAGGTCTTTTCTCCCCAAAATACCTTAACTTACATCAACAGATTGATTATGAGAGAGAACCCATTCAGAGAAGACAGGAACGAGTTAGAAGAATTATTGAAACAGTACGACAACTACAAATCCGGAAGAGGCCATTCATTCCTGGAAGAGGATGCGTTCGAAAGGATTATCGACTATTTCGATGAACAGGAAAAAATGACGCAGGCACTTGAAGCTGCGGATACCGCCATTGAATTATTTCCTTATTCAGCTACTCTGCTGATAAAAAAAGCTGATCTTCTGCTGGCTACGCGAAAATATCAGGACGCCCTGAACGTGTTGGAAATGGCATCGCTGCTGGATGCCGGGGATATAAATCTTTACATTCTCAAAACCGATGCCTATCTGGCATTGGATCAGCAACAAAAAGCAGTGGAATTACTGGAAGAAGCGCTTCATTTGTTTGAAGGGGAGGAGAGAATTGAAATGCTGTTTGAACTGGCCGACGTTTATGACGACTATGAGGAGTTTGAAAAAGTGTTCGACTGCCTGAAACTTATTCTGGAAGAAGATCCGATTAATGAAGAAGCACTTTATAAAATTTGTTTCTGGACAGACTTCACCGGCAGAAATGCGGAAAGTATTGAACTGCATAAGAAGATTATCGAAGAATATCCCTATTGTGAACTGGCCTGGTTTAATCTGGGTGCAGCTTATCAAAGCCTGAAGCTCTACGAAAAATCAATCGATGCTTATCAATATGCTATCGCTATTGAAGAGAAATTTGATTTTGCATACCGCAATATGGGGGATGCGTTTATTCGCATCAGAAAATACCGCGAGGCAATTGAAGCGCTGGAAAAAGTTCTGGAATTATCCCGGCCTGAAGATGTGATTTATGAAGCAATTGGTCACTGTTACGATAAAATCGGAAACTACGCACAAGCGCGTATCCATTACCGTAAAGCATCTCACCTGAATCCGTCAGACAGTAAGCTGTATTATAAAATAGCCTGCACTTATATGAATGAAGAACAGTGGGAGAGTGCAGCCAAGCAGCTGGATTCAGCAATGCGCATTCACAGAAATGCACCCGAATACAGCCTGGCAATGGGAGAATGTAAACTTCAATTGGGAGACACCCGCGAAGCCATTCAGTATCTTTCTACAGTCGTTCGCCTGAAACCAAAACTGGTAGCAGGATGGGAGACGCTGATCCGGTGCCTCTATGCTGCCGGTTATTTCGAAGAAGCGCTGGAACAAATTGAAGCAGCGCAGAAAGCAACTTCCCGAAAACCCGTTTTTGCCTTTTATCTTGTGGTTGTACTCATCGCAAAGGGTAAAACAAAAGAAGCCATTCTGCAATTGGAACAGGCTCTTGAGCTTGCACCGCGGCAGTTCAAAAAAATG
>DATCKB010000511.1:0-1503 GCA_036562505.1 Parasegetibacter sp.
CTCCCGCTTAGAAAAAAGGCCTTAAACATAAAAAAAGGTGAGTATATCGAAGGAAAAATACCGAAAACGGCAGAATATCGGAAAAATATAAGATTAAATATTCGCTTCCGTATCTCGATAATATAGGTGAAAAGAAATTTCGGTCCGGCCGGCCGAATGAACATAATAAAAATAATTCCCGCAGGGAAGCGGGGGAAAATTATCAGGGAGGATGGTTTTATGAGGATCAATCACAACATAAGTGCATTGAATGCGTACAGGCAACTTTCGGTAAATAACACATCGTTGCAGAAATCTTTAGAGAAACTTTCATCGGGTCTTCGTATTAATCGAGCTGGTGACGATGCTGCAGGCTTGGCGATAAGTGAGAAGATGAGAGGTCAGATTCGTGGACTAGAAATGGCAGTTAAAAACGCACAGGATGGTATTTCATTAATTCAAACAGCTGAGGGTGCATTAAATGAAACTCATGCCATTCTTCAAAGAATGAGAGAACTTGCTGTTCAGGCTACTAATGACACTAACACAATAGCGGATAGAAGAGAAATACAGAAAGAAATTAATCAATTGATTGAAGAAATCGATAGAATTGCAGAAACAACAGAATTTAATACAAAGAAACTCCTGAATGGTGACCTGGATGGTGCTACCAGCGTTTACCGCTACCAGACGGATCAGATTAGTGGAACGGTAACGATACAAACCGGTACTAACGACAAGTTAGCGTTTAATGTTAACGGTCAAGCCAAGACCATCACACTGGATGCGGGCACTTACACTGCTGGTCAGTTAGCACAAATGATTCAGCAGAAGCTAAATGAGAGTCCGGATCTTTCTGGTATGACCGTGACCGAGTCAGGTGGCGTGCTAACGTTTGAAGCTAAATTCCTCTTTGCTACCGAAGATAGTACAGACAGCACAGCAAATACTGACCTAAATATTACTGCCTCAACGGAAGCTTCTAAAGTTGCCTCAAATGAGACGATTAAGTCTCTGTTCGTTGCGAATGTAGATACGGCCAGTACGGGTGGTGTGTTGACGAAGGACAGCGCTACTGCTGCTATATCCAACATCGACGCAGCCATTCAGCAAGTATCCGCGGAGCGATCTAAACTTGGTGCTTACCAGAACCGGCTGGAGCATACAATTAACAACCTAGGCACAGCCGCTGAAAACTTGACTGCGGCTGAATCCCGTATCCGCGACGTAGATATGGCAAAGGAAATGATGGAGTTCACCAAGATGAATATCCTGAATCAGGCTGCAACTGCAATGCTGGCCCAGGCCAACATGATGCCGCAGTCGGTGCTTAAGCTGCTGGGCTAAGATAAAAGAACATATATCGTTTGAGGGCAAAAGGCCACGGGGTAACCGGGGCCTTTTAAAACTCTTTTTAGAACCGATATTATAAATTCATCAATGGAAATTGGATCTTTTATATGCAGTCGTAATGCGACAGCCTTAAAGGGAAAAGTCTATGTTTACGAAACAATATAAAAAAAT
>DATCKB010000514.1:0-1783 GCA_036562505.1 Parasegetibacter sp.
AAGCTATACTTGAACAGTATGTAAACGACCAGTTGCTCTTATTAAAACTAACAGCAGCGGAAAAGGCCGGAAAGGCCGGTGCGCTTATATTCTGGCTCATCTTATCCGGAATTCTTTCTGTTTTTCTATTGCTTTTTATAAGCTTGATGGGCGGATTCTATTTCGCAGAGGTTACAGGTAGTTTATTTAAAGGATTCGCTATCCTGACCGGCATATACCTGCTTTTATTTATTATTCTGTTTTTCCTGAGGAAAAAAATCCTCAATGGTCTGGTAAACATGCTAATTGCCAAAGTCTTTGAAAAATCAAATAATGCGGATGATGGAAACAACTACAGATCGACTGAAAGCACAGACTAACATGAACCGGCGTGACCTTTCACATATAAGAACTATAGAAGATCTTCGGGTTGAGAAAAACCTGACCCGGGTAAGAATCAGGGCGAATGAAGAAGAACTAAAGGTTCGTATGAAACACCTTCCCGCGGAACTGGTCGGTTCTGCACTAACGGCCGTTGTGCCATCTTTTTTGAGTGGAAAAATCACGTTTTCCGCAATTAAGGGTGTAAAGTCCCTGTTGAATAATTTGTTGTCTAAAGATAAATCGGGGAGTATTGGATCAGTGCTGGGGGCAACAGTAAAACGGGTAGGAATGTTATCTGCACTAAACACCGGATTCCGAATGCTTATAAAGAGGCTGAAGAAGTGAACATTTTTTCTGCCATCTTCTCGTCGTGTTTGTAAATATCTTTCCTGAAATGAAGTTTTCCCTTACCATCTACCCAGGTGGTAAAATATCCGATGAACACGGGAACCGGGTCTTTTAATGTAACATACTTCTGTACTTCACTCAGCATAGCGCTGTCGATTCGCGCTTCGTTCCATGAGGAATCATTTCTAAGCAGGAACTGAGCTAATTTTGCCGGTTCGCTCAAACGTATACAACCATGACTGAAAGCACGGGTTGATTCGCCAAACAGACTTTTGGCAGGGGTGTCGTGTAAATAAATGTTGTATTCATTAGGAAACAGAAATTTTACACGTCCGAGAGAGTTGTCAGCTCCGGGTCTTTGGCGTATCATATAAGGAAAATTCTTGCCGTTGTATTGACTCCAGTTGATGGTAGCGGGGTCAATCACGGTAGTGCCCTGTACTACTTCCATGTTGTGATTGCGCAGGTAGTAGGGGTTTCTTCGCTGGGCCGGAATAATTTCATTACCCAGAATTCCGCTTGGGATATTCCAATACGGACTGAAAACGATGTATTTCAGATTTCCCGTGAAAATCACAGTGTTGTGCTGTGCCTGTCCAACAACTACGTTCATATTAAATTTGTGTACCCCCTCCTCGTAAACATGAAGTTTGTATTCAGGAATATTTACAAGAAGAAAATCAGTTTCAGGTTCTTCCGGCACCCATCTCAGTCTTTCCATGTTAATCAGAATCTGGCGTATCCGGTTCACGGGTGGCTCATTCAGTTGTTGAATAAATTGTTTGCCGGCTACCCCGTCTTCTGTAAGTCCGTGACGGAATTGAAAACGCATTACTGCCACTTTCAGGGAATCGGTAAAAATATGAGAGCTATCAGGTTCATAGAAGTCGCCCAGTAAGCGGAGTTTATGTTTGATCAGAGCAATTTCCGGTAGTGAATCACCCAGGCGGTATCCTTTCTGAGGAATGGGTATAGTATCACCCCAGGATTCCTCTTTATTAATCCGATAATAATCTTCCAGAAATTTTTGAAGCAGGTAATACTGGCGATTAACAGGTGCATAGTTACTGAT
>DATCKB010000516.1:0-7390 GCA_036562505.1 Parasegetibacter sp.
GTCTACGTTCTCTCCAACATGTTCATTTTTGTCCTCAGCTAAAGCTTTCAGCACATATTCTCCCATTTTCGGGTCATCTCCATATACTCTCAGTAAGTCTAGAAATTCGATGTATTCTTCTGATGTACAAGAATAATCCAGATACTTTTTAAAAAGGAGATATAGTTTTTGATCCGGTTTTTGCATAACTCTATATAACAGTTACAGATGTCCGAAAAGCCAACCTTTTCTAAGATGACGAAGTAAACAAGTGCATGGACTACCAATTGTTAAAATATTTTTAACAATAAGGGGAAACTCCTATTCAGCCTTAAGCTAAACGGTTTATAAAACGTTCATTTTCCGGATAGAAGAAAAAGCCTCTCTCCGGAATTCAGACATGAAGTCGCTGGGAATTTTGTTTAGTAGAAATTGCAAACAATTAAAAGGTGACTTCCAGAACCGTTGCCAGAATGAACAGGCTGACGATAATATTGTAGTGAGATTCTAAATAGTTTCTGATCATTTTTAATGATTTGACCAGGTGGTTTCTGACAGTGTTAGGGGAAATATTGAGAGTTTCTGCAATCTCATTATACGACATACCCTTAAACCTGCTCATTTCAAAAACCTGCCGTTGGTGGGGCGAAAGCAGCTTTAAGGCCTGCCGGATCATTTTTCTGGTTTCAGACAAATCCATATTATTCAGTGCAGAGTTGTCCACATTCTGCCCTTGCTCAAACTTTTGCTGGATTTTCGAATCAAGTGCGAGTTTACGGAGATGGTCAAGCGAAGCGTTTTTTACAATCATGTGGATATAGCGGGTAGCATTATCCACCTCTCTCAGGTTACTTCTGCCAGACCATAATTTTACAAAACACTCCTGCACAAGTTCCTCAGCAGCTTCGGCTGACTTGGTGATTTTCAGCGCAAAACTGTAGAGGGAAGATTTATAACGGTGAAAAATAGTTGCAAATGCTATTTCATTTCCCTCAGCAATCTCTTTTAGCAGTTCTTCTTCTGTTTTTAATTTCGTTAAAGGCGTCAAGTTCGGTCGTGTGTTTTGTACCGCAAATGTAATAACAAAATCCATTATTTAATCAACACGCCCTCGCGCATCATATTTTCGGTAATTTTTGATGCATATTCGCGGGCAAGATTTTCTGCAGACGGTGGATCAAACGATTCTGTCTGTACTGAATAAACGATTTTGTCTGCTTTCAGGTCATAAAGGTTGCTTTCCCAGAAATATCCGGTAGTAGTTGTATAATAACCGGGTGAATATATCCTGTCATACATATAGGAATAATATCCCCAAAACCTGTTGTAATAAAATCCAACAGGTGCAAACTGAGCGTTCCCGGGAACATATTGTTCTTCTTTTGTTTTGTCGAGCAGCACGATCGTCATAACCGCATCTGCACCGGTCGCTTTTAACTGTCGCATTACCTGTCTCTCATTGCGGTTGCTGAATCCGGGTCCGAATTCCTGATACGCAGAAGTGGCCGCTACACCTTTTGAAACCAGTTGATCAACCAGAGCTGTTTCCATTTTTTGCTGCAGCGATCGATCTTTCTCGGCCAATAAAGCAACTACCATCACCCTATTGTAAGATAGGTTTGAAGCAGGTGCATCGGGAGATTTCCAGCTCGAGGTTACCCGGGTTGAAGAGCAGGCGACAATCACTACACTAAAAGCTGCTATACTAACTATTGATCTTAATTTTTTCATTGTAACTAAAATTTACGTTAAGAGTTATGACCGGGCATACGTGCTAATTAATACTCCGGTCACCTTACCTGCCATCCTTATCAGTATTGCAATTACCGTTCCGTTTCAGCCAATATCAACTACGGGAATGTTAAACTCCTGTTTCTCATCGTATATATTAATAAAAAGGGATTGTTTATCATAAACAACCCCTTTTGAATGAAGCTTAAATAAATTTCCTGTCCGGAAAGTTGGACCGAATTATTTTCTTTTTCTTCTGATCAGTGTGATAGTACCCACAACGAGTAATATTGCGGGGCAAATCCAGAGGAATAAAGTCTTTTCGAATTTCAGTTTTTTAAGATTGGTATTTAGTTTTTTATCATTTTCCTCAGGTCTGGTGGTCTCTATCGGAAATTGCCCGCCGCTGGTCCATCTGAACAAAGCGGTACTGAATATGAAATTTGCTGAAGAGCGGTTGCTGCTCAATTCTTTATTACTCAGAAAATCTGCATCACCCGATACAATTATCCGCTGTTCTTTTCCGCCAGCTTTTCTGACTAATGCTATCATGGTAGTCAATGGTCCCATTCTGTCGCCTTCGTGAGCATTAAAGGTTACAGTGCCCAGAGAGTCGTTTGAGGCAACAACGCTTGCTCTGATCATGGTTTCTGAATTCAGCGGATTTTTGCGAAGCCACGACTTGTCCGGATCAGTTTTAACCAGAGGTATAGCTGAAAATTCTCCGTTGGTTTTAAAATTTATACTTGCAGCTCCGGGCATAGTAACCGGGGAGCCGTTGCTGATATGTTTCGCGAGCGGCTTATAGAAGTCTCCCGCTTCTTTCTGAACATATGCAGTAACAAATGTGGGTAAGTTATCTTTGCTCTCATTTATAATTATCCCCTGCTCAAGTTCTACGCCCAGACTAGCCAGTACCGGATTAAGAATATCCTGCTTTCCGGGTTCGCCGGCAATAAGCAGGTTGCCACCTTTTTCAATGTAGCTGCAGAGTTTTGAGATGGATTGGTCGGATAAACCAATCAGTGGGTCGGCCAGAACCAACACAGATATGTCGGTTGAAATTTCACCGGATTCCAGAGAAAGTGTTGTGATATCAAACCCCTGATTTACAAATGAATGTCGGTATGAAGGTGTGTTGGTTAAGCCTTTGTAATCGCGGTCTCCCGATTTATTTATATCGCGTTCTAGTTCGCTGTTGATAAAGGCAATTTTCGGAAGGGTGGCTTGTTGCAGGCGAAGTAATGCTGCTGCGGTTTCTGCTTCTGACGGCCATACAGTTAAATCATCAAATACTCGCAGAAATGTGGTTCTGTCTTTCCATTTCAGGTGCATCACATAACGATTGTTCTCCGACCTGAGATCAATCAGCTTACGGATTTCTTCCGGTGTAAGCAGGTCATCCATGCCAATGTTCAGCGTTTTGGCATAATGTTCCGCAACTTCTTTCATTGATTTACCGGCAAAACGTTTTTGCATATCCAGTGACGCAGAACTATCATAATACATCACATTTTTCAGAATAATATTATTCTTAAATCGCTGGTAGGGTTCCCACCTGCTTTTATTGGCATTTGCAGAAGACGGACTACCCAGATACTGAAACCGGTCCAGAATATTGACGTAGGCGGTTACTTCCAGAGGTTCATCACCAAGGTCTTTCAGAATTTTCTGAACTTGTGGTGTGAGGGTTTTTGTCTTTTTTGCTGTAGTATCCCAATAACCGACTAAACCCGGTATTGAAGTGAAATATCCGAAAATCAATGCTGAAACTACAATAGCAGCATAGCGCAATGCCTTGCTCAGCTTTGATCGCGATTCCATACCAGCTTTTAGTTTATAGATGGTTAGTCCGAGAAACATATAAACTACAACAAGGAAATAAAGCAGGTCTTTGGTTGTAATTAAACCCGAAAGCATATTCTGGGTTCTTCCGCTTATCGATAAATAGTAGGTAAGTTCCCTGACGATATTTACATCCTGCCATAACCGGCCGATATAACTCAATACCCCTATAGTAACAAAAGTACTGACTGCAGCTACTACGAGGTATCCGGTAAGCGAACTCATGAATAGTCCGATAGCCGAGTATGCACATAATAAAAGATAGAAGCCGAGAAGCCCTGTCAGCAATACGCCTGTGTCCACGTTCTGAATGTTGAGAATACCTGATACCATAAACATTCCAACAGTAATCACAAGAAGCAAGCTGTATATAAGCATTGCGAGGTATTTTCCAAGTACAATTTCGGTCATGCTTACCGGTGAAGAATAGAGCAATTTGATGGTACCACTGCTTATCTCCCTGCTGAATAAGCTCATGGTCAGCAGGGGTACATATAGATACAGATTATCCATCACCGATTTAAAAAATCCCATCGGACTCAGGTAAACTAAAGTAGTGATACTGGTATAGAACTCCTGACGGTCGCCCGACATTTCAGTCTGGCGGGTGACAAATTCCATCAGATTAAAATAGGTAAAGCCGCACTGGATCCAGAAAACAATCAGCAGGAACCAGGCTATCGGCGAATAGAAAAGTGTATTAAGTTCTGTACGGGCAACTTTTAAAATAACTTTCATGAGTTGTGTGATGATAATTGTTTGAATATTTCGTCGAGTGCGGTTTTATCCAGAGTGATTTCGCGAAGACGCCATCCGTTTGCAACGCTAGTTTCTACCAACCTTTCTGTAATTTCCTGATCACAATCGAAGTAAACACGTACTTGCTTGTCAGTCAGAAAATCTACTTTGGTTACTCCATTTATCAGCAGAAGTGAATCGGCAGTCGGCGCATTTTCGAAATGGATGAGCATACTGTGTGGTTCAACATAGTTGTTGAATGCATCCATTGAATCGGAAAAGACAATCCGTCCGTTTTCAATCATTCTGATTTCTTTGCACAGTAACTGCACTTCCGAAAGTATATGTGAAGAAAAGATCACGGCCCTGTCTTGCGCGATTTCTCTGATTAGTGAACGGACTTCGATAATCTGATTGGGGTCGAGGCCATTGGTGGGTTCATCAAGTACAACCAATTTTGGACGGTGAACAATCGCCTGTGCTATTCCTACCCGCTGACGATAACCACCGGAAAGATTTTTAATCAGCCGCCCGGAGAAATGATCTACACCGCAGCGTTGTTTTGCTTCTTTTACTGAGGAGTCTATTGCTTCTTTTGGCATTCTTCTTAGTGCCGCACAGTAATACAGGTACTCATCAACGGTTAAATCCATGTACAACGGCGGGTTCTGAGGAAGAAAGCCAATTAACTTCTTCGCATCTTCAGGCCTTTCGCGCATATTGATTTCATTGATAAATACATTTCCTTCAGTCTGGTTCAGTGCACCGCAAAGAATATTCATGGTTGTGGATTTGCCGGCTCCGTTTGAACCGAGCAATCCAACTATTCCGTGTGCA
This sequence comes from Parasegetibacter sp., assembly GCA_036562505.1. Taxonomy (GTDB): domain Bacteria; phylum Bacteroidota; class Bacteroidia; order Chitinophagales; family Chitinophagaceae; genus Parasegetibacter. Next base: position 5,131 of record DATCKB010000516.1, read on the forward strand.
GGAATTTCCATATTGATATCCCGGATCGCCCAGGATTCGGTGTAGCGGTGCGACAGTTTCTCTATTCTTACAATAGGTTCTGACATTGTTTACTTTATGTTAGGGTAATAAGCTGCCCCATACTACGATGGAGCAGCATTGATATAAAAGTTTACGATAAAAAAGCAGAGGATTTCCCCGGTTGGGTTTCATCCTTTCAGAACATTCTGCCGGATGGAATTATTCTTCCCATGGGTTCTGAGGCCAACCGGGATTGAAATACATTATCTGAAGAGGAATCTGCAGGGTGTATTTGTCGCTACCCGGTTCAAGAGTTGCAATAATATTTCCCTGTCCGTCGTATCTGTTTACCGTTGGCATACGTCCCTCTGCATCCAGACGGCGCATATCAAACCAACGCAAACCATTAAACGCAAATTCAAAACTTCTTTCAGCGAGGATTTTCTGAAGCACTTCTTCTTTGTCGGACGATTCAAACTTTACATAATCAGCAGGCTTAAATCTTGCTTTTCTCAATAAGTGGAGTTCCTCTATTGCTGTGGGAAGATCGTTTGCTCTCGCGGCACATTCTGCAAGTATCAGACGCATTTCCTCCACAGAAGTTCCGCAGTTCGGAAAAGCATTGGAGTATGCGGCTCCCATCCCAAAGAATAATGTCTGTCCTCTGGTATTAAAACTGTAGTCGTTGGTGTAAAGATAATAATAGGCCATCCTCAGGTCTTTGGTATCAAAGGTCCTGAGGAAGTCAAGTGTAGGATATAATTGAAGATAGGTCGTTTTAAAAAGTCTTCCGTAAATGGTGCCAGGTCTGGTTACCAGATTACTGATACCTGCTGCTGATGGCATGGTGGAATAATCAAGTACTTCATCCTGCCCATTGTCTAATGCAAACTGTGCGTTTTTTGCAGCATTAACATAGTTACCCATGAGCAGATAAGTTCTCGCAAGTACACTGTACGCCGAAGCTACGGCACCGCGAAACCGGTTAGTGCTGTTATCTGCAGGCAGGTCAGGAATAGCTGTCGTCAGGTCATTAATGATATAATCATAAATTTCCTTAACGGTGCTCCTGCGAGGTGTCGGGGTATTTAAATCGTTTGAAGTTACAAACGGAACTGCAAGGTCCTGATCTGCAGTTGCCGGGTTGTACTGTTTTCCATAAAGATTAACCAGATACAGGTAGCTCAAGGCTCTTCCCACAAGTGCTTCTGATTTTAGTTTTTTCTTTTCTTCAGGGGTGCCTCCCGTTGCCTCGTCTATTCCTGCCAATACTGTATTGAAATAGTAAATAGATTCATAGAAGTCTTTCCAGATAACGGGTGGCGGTGTGGTTTCTACAACATATTGTTGCTGCCAGGTGTAAATTCTGTCGTTCACGGATATCACCGGAAGCTTCACACTAGTATTATCGATATTATCCTGCAGTTGTAAAATTTCATTTGGGATTCCGTTAGCGATAGCTGAAACGTTATCAAGCCACGCGTTATAGTCTGCTGTTGTTTCCAGCAGTCTCTTTCCTTTCGGTTTTACGTCCAGGTATTTATTACAGGAAGATAGAACGAAAAGGTTGATCAGTATTATTATTAACCATTTATTCATAATTCATTCTTTAAGAGGTGCAATTAGAAATTGATTGAAATTGCTGCTGCATACGTAGGTGTGATATAGCGTTTTGCAAAACTGCCGGTACCCAGACTGTAGTTGTATTTATTAAAACCAACAGTATAGATATTGGAAGCTTGTACTTTAATTTCCAGATTTCTCAACCCTGTTCTATTCAGGAAACTGCTTCCGCGGAAACTATAAGCTGCAGTCAGATCACCCACGGTTAAATAAGAACCGTTAACGGTATATTTATCGGAATTCTGAATGAAGAAATAATTCTGAATACCAGCATTTACCCTGATGTCGGGCAGAACATCCGGATCGGTTTCGTCACCCGCCTGTTTCCAATAATTGTCGGCTCCTTCCATCGGACGCATATCGCTGGCGTTCGGAATCGGAACTCTCACCCGGAATTTTCCATAATAGTTTATCATTCCATATATGTAGAAATTTCCGATATCAAATCTGTTGCTCAAACCCAGGTTAATTACAGGAATAGAACTTCCTACATAGGCAACATCGTTAACTTTTGCATCATCTGTGAACAATCGCTTACTGTCGCCGTTGCTATCGTAAATCTGAGGATAACCAGTGTTATCAAGTCCGGCATACCGGTAATTGAATATTGCTCCTACCGAGTATCCCTTCAGATAGT
>DATCKB010000517.1:0-1959 GCA_036562505.1 Parasegetibacter sp.
TAGCTACCCGAACTCATTAATAATAACACGCAGTTGTCATATTTCCGGCTGTCCAGCCAGTTTTGCAGGTCTGATTTTGTGGTTAACACGGTGAGTTTATCGTTCTTAAACCCGTTATAGATGCTTTCCGATTCCAGAGCCGGCATTTTCTTAATTTCAAGCGCATGAGCCGAATAAAATACGGCAGCTTCGTCGGCCAGATCCAGTGTTGATGCATAGTTCGGCAAAAAATCCCTGTTCAGTGAGCTATATGTGTGCAACTCCAACAATGCAATCAGTCTGCGACCGGGAAATTGTGCTCTGACGGCCTCAACAGTCGCCTTCACTTTAGAGGGGGCATGGGCAAAATCACGGAAGACAATAGTATTATCACCCGAGGCCAGAACTTCCAGGCGGTTGGCTGCTCCTGTGAAGGTGGAAATTGCATTTAAAAAAGCTTCTGCGTGAATACCCAACTCCTTACATACCAGATATGCTGCATTCAGGTTCAGCAGGTTATGGTCTCCGAAAACTCTCAGCGCCACTGATTTTCCTTCTATTTTAACTATCGTAGTACCATCGTTTATTTCATGTTCCGGTACAGAATAAGGTAGTTTCCGGACAACTGACGGATGATCTTCAACCAGCTTGGCTAGTACCGGGTCGGTCTGATTATAGATCAACGCCCCGTTCGGTTCGATTTTATCAACAAAAATTCTGAATTGTTCAAGGTAATTGTCGAACGTAGGAAATACGTTGATATGATCCCAGGCGATTCCCGTTAATACCGCAATATGAGGAAAAAGAAAATGGAATTTAGGCCGCTTTTCTATTACACTTGCCGGATACTCATCGCCTTCGCACACAATCAATGGAGCATCAGTGATGTTGACCGACTGTGAAAATCCAGGCAACCGGGCACCAACCAGATAATCGAATTGCTTTTGAGCCTCTTTCAAAACATGCATAATCATAGAGGTAGTGGTGGTTTTCCCATGACTTCCTCCTACTACTACCCTTGTTTTTTGGCGGCTTTCCTGATAAATATATTCAGGGAAGGAATAAACCGGAAGTCCAAGACTACGGGCCTTCTGCAATTCCGGATTATCATCCCGGGCGTGCATCCCAAGGATAACCGCGTCAAGATCGGGAGTTATGAATGAAGGATCCCACCCAATGGTGGCAGGAAGTAATCCGGCTTTCTGCAGATTTGAACGGCTCGGCTCAAAAATTTCATCATCAGTGCCCGTAATCTGATACCCCTTTTGCTTCAGAGCAATAGCCAGTTGATGCATTACACTGCCTCCAATAGATATAAAATGGATCTTCATACGTATCTTTATAGGAAGAACGCAAAATAAGGAGAATAAACTAATTTCTGCTTCTGAAGATCCACCCTTAAAAATTAATTGTACCAAACTTAAATTCAATGCAAAAGTTTCTTTTCATTCTGGCTGCAGTGCTGCTAACCAGTATCGTTTCTGTTTCCTGCACATCCTCGAAAAAAGCCGGCTGTAAAATGAACTCCGGATATGTGGGGTATTAATCCCGAGCGCCTGTAAAAAAATATGCCCGGTGCTGATTTCATTTTGTTATATGACATAATTTTTAAACTGTTACACTACATCCAACACTGCTAAGAACTTCAGACTGCCATTTTTTATTCAAAGCAAAACAAATTTTTATGAAACAGGTTTTCATCGCTGCTCTGTTAGCAGGTGGGTTATTTTCAGCATGTAATAACGGTACAAACGACAGATCTCCGGACGACACTACGCGCATGCAACGCGATACCATGAGGATCATGCCACTTGATACAGTACGTATAGATACATTGCAAAATGATACATCCCGACGTGATACAGCAGGAATGAAAATAAATACCTCGGGTAACCGCTGAAACATCAGGATCTGACAGGGCAGTTTCATTTTTTGGTCGGTATGACTCAATTCCATTAAATTTACTGCGCACCTGAAATT
>DATCKB010000520.1:0-3130 GCA_036562505.1 Parasegetibacter sp.
GATTTTGGTCTCTGGCAACTATGCGTTCTACAATCTGGTATCTTATGAAAATGCCAAAGATCTTGGTATTGATGTCTCGAAGTGGGATGTTATGGAAAAGAAACCGGCAGATTTCTGGTTGCGGCAACCTTATAATTATAGAGAGGTTATTCAATTATCCAGTGCTAATACCGTTGAGCCAAGAGAGTTGGAAAATGGGCTACAACTCCATGTCTATACCCATAGCGTCCTTGATACAGGTGAAAGAGTAATAACAATTGCCCTGGTTAATTGCAATCAGGCCGGAAAAGAATTGTCTGAACAAAATCAAAAAGCGGCATTTCAGCCGGTGATTAAAGTATCGGGCATCAATGGAGAACCAATTTTTACTTCGGTTGATAAAAAAGTTAACCTGACCACTGACCCGGAGTTACTGGAATTGGAGTTACTGTATTACGGAGTATACTGCTATGGGCAGGGACACGGATGCTCGGTCGAATGGGATACCGAAAATCCGGATCCCTTATGGGTTGCTTCTACTTTTTTCCCGACATTTAATCTTCGGCAGATGAAGGCTTCCGAATTCCCCGGATTGACTATTTTCAACATGAAACGCCTTTTTACAGAAGCGCCGTATGTTCTTATAAATGAACTCCGGCAATTTATTGCCGATTATAAGAAGTGGATTGACGGGATAGAAACGCAGTCTCTCCAATTTTCGGGAGACAGAAAAATGAGTGCGGAAAGAAATATCAAAAAGTGCCGTGATGCATACAGCCAAATTAATAAATCGATTGATTTGCTGGAAAAAAGCTGTAACGGAGACGGTGTTGTATTCCGTGCATTTCAACTTGCCAATGAGGCCATGTATATTCAGCGCGTACGAACTTTAACCAGAAACAGGAAGCCGATAGACAGCGAGAAAATCAACTGGTATCCATTCCAATTGGCATTTTTCCTGCATGAAATGGTTTCATTTATTGAACCTTCTGGAGAAGAACGTAAAAAAGTCGATTTACTCTGGTTCCCTACTGGTGGCGGAAAAACAGAGGCTTATCTTGGCATATCGGCTTTTGTCATTTTTCTCAGACGATTGCGCAACACTCAGGATGACGGCGTGACCATAATAATGCGATATACGCTGAGGCTTCTGACGCTGCAACAGTTTGAACGCGCCAGCATTCTGATTTTTGCCTGTGAGCAACTACGTGAAAAATATAATCTAGGAGGCTCTGAAATTGCTATTGGTCTATGGGTTGGAGGAAAGCTGACACCGAACAGTCTTGAAGCTGCTAGGGCAAGCATCAATAAACAACAGCGTGGTGCTTTGATTTCCGGGGATGAAGAAAATCCGTGTCAAATACAGATTTGCCCATGGTGTGGCGTAAAAATCACAGCGCAGAACTATTCAGTAGATATGGCTGCAAGCAGAATGATTATTCGTTGCCCTAATCCAGGCTGTGAGTTTCATTTCCGCCCGCATGGATTGCCTGTGCATATTATTGATGCGGCCATATATGAGCATTTACCTTCTTTTATTGTTGCTACTGTGGATAAATTCAGCCAGATTCCTCTTAATGACAAACCGGCAGCACTGTTTGGAATCACATCCGGGAAAAAGCCACCTGAGTTGATTATTCAGGACGAATTGCACCTGATTTCGGGACCTCTGGGAACCATGACTGGCATATACGAAGCCGCGGTAACAAGGCTATGCGAACATGATGGAATTCAGGCAAAAGTCATTGCATCGACTGCAACAATAAGAAATGCTGAAAACCAGATCAGATCCCTTTATGGGCGTTCTCACACACAGTTCCCGCCTCAGGGTATATCCATAAGCGATTCTTTTTTTGCGTCGGAATCTGCGCCTGAGGAGCGTCCGGCCAGAAGATATTTTGGTGTCATGGGTATCGGAACGACGGCTACCACTACCTTAATCAGGGTCAACGCCGCCATGCTTTTTGCAACAAGGTATCTTGAAAAACTTGGATTTTCAGAGACAACCATTGATAATTTCTGGAGTATTATCGTATATTTTAACAGTCTGCGTGAACTCGGTGGTGCAAGCACACAGATTTTGGACGACGTGCAGAGCCGTTTCGGGTATTTGGCCAAAACAAAATTTGCAACCGTATATCCCGGAATCGATGCTGATATATCATATGATAACATTGTTGAACTTACCAGCCGGATGAATAACTCCGATATAACAAAAGTCATTCAGGAAGGATTAAAACGAAGTTACCGCAGTGATACACATGTGGATGTATATGATTTTTTACTTGCTTCAAATATGATTTCCGTTGGTGTGGATGTAGGGCGGCTGGGCGCGATGATAGTTGCAGGACAACCAAAAACGAATGCCGAATACATACAGGCAACCAGCCGTGTCGGTAGAAACAATCCTGGCATTGTTGTCACTGTATATAACTCTTCCCGATCACGAGACAGATCCCATTACGAGCAGTTTTTGAAATATCACACAGCAATGTATCGGTATGTCGAGGCTACCAGCCTGACGCCATTTTCCGACAGAGCGCGCGACAGAGGTCTGCATGCCCTTTTTGTTTCGCTTTGCAGATACCTGGTTAGTGGCCTGCTGCATAATGGTGATGCAATCAATTTTGATGCGAATGACCCAAAGGTCAGGGAAATCGAACAACTGATCCTGGATTATGTAAAAACGGTTGATCCTGAAGAATTATCATATGTAAAAGACGAACTGAAAATAATCAGTGATTTATGGGAAGATGCTGCAGTGGGTACGCTTGCATATCGAAGCTTCAAAAATGAAAAATCACTGTTGAAGGGTGATACGGAAGATGACCGATTCCGTACAATGAACAGCATGCGCAATGTCGACGGTCAGGCAGGCATTTATCTGCTTGGGAGGTGATAATACATGCGTTTGGGAAATAAAAACGATGAACAAAAAAAGAAAGTTGTTGGACAGCTTAGAAGAACTCAGTTAATCACAACATTTGGAAGCGGTGCAATAGTTGATATGCCAGACTATTCTGTCATTATTGGTGCTACGGACTACTGGAAATCCAACAGCCCCGTGCTGCATGAGCCAAACCTTGAGAAGATTCTTAATGTGGAAGGATTTAAACAGCCGTATGTTTCCGAAAATACGGATGGATATCCC
>DATCKB010000521.1:0-7121 GCA_036562505.1 Parasegetibacter sp.
TCCTGATGAATACCTGAGGAATGAGAGAAGGCATTAGCGCCAACTACCGCTTTATTCGGCTGAACCGGCATGCGCATGGTGTCAGAAACCAGTCTGCTTATCGGATTCAGCATTTTTGTATTGATGTTGGTGTATAATCCCAGATCGCGATGTTGCCTGATAACCATCACCACTTCTTCCAGTGATGTATTTCCGGCGCGTTCTCCAATGCCATTGATAGTGCACTCAATCTGGCGTGCTCCGTTCATAGCTCCTGCAATTGCATTTGCAGTGGCTAGTCCGAGGTCGTTATGACAATGACAAGACAGTATAGCTTTATCAATATTCGGAACATTATTTCTCAGGTAAGCCATTTTTTCCCCGTACTGATGGGGCAGGCAATAACCTGTTGTGTCAGGAATGTTCACAACGGTAGCACCGGCATTAATAACTGCTTCCACTACGCGCGCCAGGTAATCATTATCAGTTCGTCCTGCATCTTCTGCGTAGAATTCTACGTCGTCGGTAAAATTGCGGGCCCATTTTACACATTGAACAGCACGAGCCAGTATTTCTTCACGGGTAGAATTGAATTTCGCTTTGATGTGATAGTCGGATGTACCGATGCCGGTGTGGATGCGCGGCCGGGCAGCATGTTTAACGGCTTCGGCGGCAACTTCAATATCTTTCTGAACGGCACGGGAAAGGGCACAAACCGTTGCATTTTTTATAGTTTTTGCAATTGCGGAGACAGATTCAAAGTCGCCCGGACTGGAAATCGGAAAGCCCGCTTCAATTATATCTACCCCAAGATTTTCCAGCGCCAGGGCCAGCTCCAGCTTTTCTGCCGTATTCAGTTTACAACCGGGTACCTGTTCCCCATCGCGAAGGGTGGTGTCGAAAATGTGAATTTTGTTGTCAGACATAACAATTTTGGTTTTAGCATGCCCTCTGAGAATAGATTTTGCGGGCCATCTGAAACAAATGTATCTTAACATAACTTTGTCAGGGAATCAAAATAGTGTTACAATTACAGTCCTTAATCAGGGAGTAACTTGCTGAAACCCACATTGGTAAAGGATTTTGCAGAGAAAATATTACGATGCCCAACAGAACTACAGACAGTTTATTTCAGCTGATTAAGTCGCTTGAGAAATCGGAAAAGCGAAATTTTAAGCTGTATGCCCGAAGGAACAGCAGTGCCGGAGACCTTAAAACGGTACAGCTGTTTGATGCACTGGACAAAATGGATGAATACGATGAAGCCCTTCTTCTGCGGAAAAATCCTTCGATTAAGAAAGTGCAGTTGTCTAACCTGAAAGCACATTTGTACAAGCAGATTTTATCGAGCCTGCGTTTATTGAATGATCAGGATAATCTGGATATTCAGTTGCATGAGCAGCTTGACTATGCCCGGATTGTTTATAATAAGGGTCTGTATCTGCAAAGTCTTCGAATTCTTTCCCGTATAAAAGAAATAGCCGCACAACATAATCAGGTAACATTCTGGTTGCAGGCTCTGATTTTTGAGAAAAAGATTGAAGCCCTCCATATTACCCGCAGTATGGAAAACAGAGCAGAATTGCTTTCGCGTGAGGTGGAAGAGCTAGACAGCAGAATATCGATGATCGGGAAGCTTTCCAATCTTTCGCTCCGGCTTTATAGCTGGTATATTCAGATGGGTCATGCGCGGAGTGAGAAAGATGTGCTTGCGGTGCGCTCATTTTTTAATGCACAGCTGCCTGCGGATGCGACGGAATACCGCGGTTTTTATGAACGGCTGTATTTATCCCAGAGTTATTGCTGGTACGGGTTCATATTGCAGGATTTTTTGATGTATTACCGGCATTGTCAGAAGTGGGTAGATCTTTTTGAGCAGGAGCCTTTAATGAAAAAAGTAGAGAAACAATGGTACATTAAGGGCCTTCATAACCTGTTGAATGCGCATTTCATGCTGAGGAGCTATGTTCGTTTTGACCAGGTGCTGGAGCAGTTTGAGGACTTCTGCCAGTCTAAGATCGCCAATTCTACCGACAATAGTCGCATTCAATGCTTTATATATATTAACCTGGCGCGAATCAACCGCCATTTTATGCAGGGAACATTCACGGATGGGCTGAAGCTGGTTCCAGGGATCGAAGCAGGCTTGAAAGAACATCGTCTGAAACTCGACCGTCACCGGGCATTAGTATTCTATTATAAAATAGCCTGTTTATATTTTGGAAGTGGGGACAATGAAAAGGCGATAGAATACCTGAATAAGATTATTAACTGGAAGATGGATCTGCGGACTGATCTACAGTGTTATAGCCGGTTATTGCATTTAATAGCCCATTATGAACTGGGAAATTATGAGCTGCTGGAATACCTGGTCAAATCGGTTTACCGGTTTATGGCAAAAATGGAGAATCTGAGTGTGGTAGAAGAGGAAATCTTCCGGTTTTTACGAAAGTCTTTCCATTTAAATAAGCAGCAGATACACACGGCTTTTGTGGGACTGAAGGAGAAACTCGAAAAATACAGCAGTAATCCGCTGGAAAGCCGTTCATATATGTATCTCGATATTACCAGCTGGCTCGAAAGTAAAATCCGGAATGTCCCGGTTCAGGATGTGATCAGGGAGCGGTTTCTGCAGGGCAGAAAACCGGCATGATAATACCCGCATAATTTTCAATGATTAATTGCATTTTTACGTACCTTTGCCCACTGTTTAATTTGGGAAAAGTTTTATTTGTTCCAAATTGGCTGATTTTCAGTAATTTATGATTGATTGATATCTTCATAAATATGGTTTATTCGGTCCGGATTATATTCAATTAAACAATCTGCTATAGATCTATGGCTATTAAAAAAGAAAACCGTCCACGGTCCAACTTTTCAAAGATTACTATCGGTTTAGCATCTCCTGACTCTATTCTTGAGCGCTCATACGGGGAAGTCCTTAAGCCAGAAACCATTAACTATCGTACTTACAAGCCTGAAAGAGACGGTTTGTTCTGCGAGCGTATTTTTGGTCCGGTTAAAGACTACGAATGTGCGTGCGGAAAGTATAAGCGTATCCGCTATAAGGGGATAGTTTGTGACCGTTGCGGGGTGGAAGTTACTGAGAAGAAAGTTAGAAGAGAGCGCATGGGACACATCAAGCTGGTAGTTCCCATCGTGCATATCTGGTATTTTAAAAGCCTTCCAAATAAGATTGGATACCTTCTGGGAATGAGCTCCAAGAAATTGGAGACCATTATATATTATGAGCGTTACGTGGTTATTCAGCCAGGTATTCGTGCAGATAAGGGTCAGAATTACGGTGACCTGCTGACTGAAGAAGAATATCTGGAAATTCTGGATGCTCTTCCAAAAGATAATCAGTTCCTGCCTGATGAAGATCCGAACAAATTTATCGCTAAGATGGGAGCTGAAGCGATTCATGATCTGCTTAGCCGCATCGATCTGGATCAGTTGTCTTTTGACCTGCGGAACTCCGCAGCTACGGAAACTTCTCAGCAACGTAAGGCTGATGCGCTGAAGCGTCTGAGCGTGGTAGAAGCTTTTCGTGAAGCAAACACAAGAATCAATAACCGTCCGGAATGGATGGTAATGCAATATATTCCGATTATTCCACCAGAACTGAGGCCACTGGTTCCTCTGGATGGCGGTCGATTCGCGTCTTCAGACCTGAATGATCTGTACCGTCGTGTAATTATCCGGAACAACCGTCTGAAAAGACTTTTGGAAATTAAAGCTCCCGAGGTCATCCTTCGTAACGAAAAAAGGATGCTGCAGGAAGCGATCGACTCGTTGTTTGATAACAGCCGTAAATCCAATGCTGTTAAAGCTGAAGGAGGACGCGCGCTTAAATCACTTTCAGATGTACTGAAAGGTAAGCAGGGACGTTTCCGTCAGAACCTTCTCGGTAAAAGGGTTGACTACTCTGGTCGCTCGGTAATTGTGGTTGGTCCGGAACTTAAAATTCATGAGTGCGGTTTACCAAAAGATATGGCTGCAGAACTGTTTAAGCCGTTTATCATCCGCAAACTCATTGAAAGAGGTATCGTTAAAACGGTAAAGAGCGCAAGAAAACTGGTTGACAAAAAAGAAGCGGTTATCTGGGATATTCTGGAGAATATTCTGAAAGGCCATCCGGTTCTGCTGAACAGGGCCCCGACGCTTCACCGCTTGTCTATTCAGGCTTTCCAGCCAAGATTGATTGAAGGTAAAGCGATTCAGCTTCACCCGTTGGTTACGTCTGCTTTTAACGCCGACTTCGATGGTGACCAGATGGCGGTACACGTGCCTCTGAGCAATGCTGCTATTCTGGAGGCTCAGTTACTGATGCTGTCTTCTCATAACATTCTTAACCCGCAGAACGGTACGCCAATTACCCTGCCTTCGCAGGACATGGTACTTGGACTGTACTACATTACAAAAGGTAAGCGGAGCACTGAAGCGGAAAAAGTACGCGGAGAAGGAATGTCGTTTTATTCAGCTGAGGAAGTTATTATAGCTTACAATGAAAAGAAAATCGACCTGCACGCTTACATTAAGGTAAGAGTTCAGGTTCGTAATAAACAAGGTCAGCTTGAAACCAAATTAATTGAAACTACAGTTGGACGTGTAATGTTCAACCAGTTTGTTCCAAAAGAAGTTGGATTCATCAATGCTCTGGCTACCAAGAAAAGTCTGAGAGAAATTATCGGTGATATTATTAAAATCACCAACATCCCTCAGACAGCAAAATTCCTGGATGATATCAAACAACTAGGTTTCAGAATGGCGTTCCAGGGTGGATTGTCGTTCAACATTAATGACCTGATTATCCCGGATATCAAAGAAGAAATGCTTGAGCAGGCAAAGGCCGAAGTTGACGAGGTTTGGGAAAACTATAATATGGGTCTGATTACCAATAACGAACGTTATAACCAGATTATCGATATCTGGTCGAGAGTGGATACCCGTATAACAGAAACCCTGATCCGTGAACTTGCTTCTGATAAACAAGGTTTCAACTCTGTATATATGATGCTTGACTCCGGAGCCCGGGGTTCTAAACAGCAGATTAAACAGCTGGCAGGTATCAGAGGTCTGATGGCGAAACCAAGAAAATCAGGTTCTACAGGTTCTGAGATCATTGAAAATCCGATTCTGTCGAACTTCAAAAACGGATTGAACGTATTGGATTACTTTATCTCCACCCACGGTGCGCGTAAAGGTCTTGCCGATACGGCCCTTAAAACAGCCGATGCGGGTTATCTGACCAGAAGGTTGGTTGACGTGGCTCAGGATGTAGTAATCATTGAGGAAGATTGCGGAACCCTGCGTGGTATTGCAACTTCTGCATTAAAAGATAACGAGGATATCGTTGAACCATTATACGACAGAATACTTGGCCGTACTTCATTGCACGATGTATTCCATCCATTGACAGACGAACTGCTGGTTTCAGCCGGTGAACTGATTAATGAAGATATCGCTGCTGCAATTGAAGAAGCTGGTATTGAAACTATCGAAATCCGCTCAGTACTTACCTGCGAAAGCAAGAGAGGTGTGTGCGTGAAATGTTACGGTAAAAACCTCGCCACCGGTTATACTGCTCAGAAAGGTGATGCTGTAGGTATCATTGCTGCTCAGTCGATCGGTGAACCTGGTACGCAGCTGACACTTCGTACATTCCACGTGGGTGGTGTGGCCGGATCAGCTTCGGTAGAGTCTGCTATGTATGCGAAGTTTGACGGTACACTCATGTTCGACGGTTTACGGACCGTTACAACTGAAAATGCCGAAGGTGAGAAAGTTCAGGTAGTTATCGGACGTACCGGTGAGATCAGAAACATGGATGTGAAGAATGATCGTCTCCTGAATGTAAACAACATTCCTTATGGTGCTATTCTGGCTGTAAAAGACGGACAGCAGGTTAGCAAAGGAGATCTGATCTGTACATGGGATCCATATAACAACGTAATTGTTGCTGAAATTTCCGGAACACTGAAATTTGAAAACGTAATTGAAGGTGTTACCTACCGTGAAGAGTCTGACGAACAAACCGGACACAGAGAGAAAGTAGTAATCGAAACAAAAGATAAAACCCGTATTCCATCTATCATTATTGAAGGAAAAGAGGGCGTGAAATCATATAACCTTCCTGTTGGATCACATATCTCTGTTGATCAGGGTGATGAAGTGAAAGCCGGACAGGTTATTGTTAAGATTCCGCGCGTTCTGGGTAAACTCAGAGATATCACGGGAGGTCTTCCTCGGGTAACCGAACTGTTTGAAGCTAGAAATCCGGGTAACCCTGCGATTGTTTCTGAAATCGACGGTGTGGTTTCATTTGGTAATATCAAGAGAGGTAACCGCGAAATCATCGTTGAAGCTAAAGATGGCGTGGTAAGAAAATACCTGGTTCCGTTAACTCGTCAGATCCTTGCTCAGGAAGGAGACTTCGTAAAAGCTGGTACTGCCTTGTCTGACGGACAAATCGCACCTGCTGATATCCTGGCAATTAAAGGACCTTACGCTGTTCAGGAATACGTCGTAAACGAAATTCAGGAAGTTTACCGTCTTCAGGGTGTAAAGATTAACGATAAGCATATTGAAGTAATCGTTCGCCAGATGATGAAGAAGGTAGAAATAGTGGATGCTGGAGATACAAGATTCCTTGAAGGAGATACCGTTGACCGCATTGAATTTGTAGAAGAAAACGACTGGATCTTCGATAAGAAGGTAGTCACCGATGCGGGCGATTCTACTAAACTCAGAGCCGGACAGATTGTTAGTCTGAGAGAACTGAGAGAAGAAAACTCTCTTCTCAGACGTGCAGATAAAAAACTGGTTGAATTCAGAGATGCTGAACCGGCTACATCGCATCCGTTGCTGCTGGGTATTACCAAGGCCTCACTGGGTGTTCAAAGCTGGATTTCCGCGGCGTCATTCCAGGAAACAACTAAAGTGCTTTCTTCTGCAGCAATCATGGGTAAAACCGATGATATGCTTGGTTTGAAAGAAAACGTAATCACCGGACATCAGATACCTGCCGGTACTGGTTTGCGTGAGTTCGAGAACATGATCGTCGGAAGCAAAGAAGAATACGAATTGTTGCAGACCGCAAGGGAAGCAATGAGCTTTGATGAAGATGAGTAATTATTCAT
>DATCKB010000522.1:0-2124 GCA_036562505.1 Parasegetibacter sp.
GCGGATACCTTCTGATAAATATTACATTCCGGGAAGTATTCTGAGAGTGCAGCTTGATGATTCTAACCCGGCAAACTGGGGAATGAAATCAATTTGTGATGTATATTTTGATGAAAGTCCGGTTTTCAGATTATCCCCTGAAGGCATTTCCAAAGGCGTTGTGAAACCGCTGGCCTGGTTTGGTGATGAGAAACCTTTGCGCAGCGGATGGGCTCTCGGACAAGCATACCTGAAAGACGGAGTAATCGCATTCAAAGCTCAGGTGGGACAAGGTGAGCTATATGCTTTTGGTCCGGAAATAACTTTCCGTGCTCAAACGCATGGCACTTTCAAACTGCTGTTTAATCAACTCTATCAAATGAAATAATGGTCAGGCTCAAGATCCTGACTTCCTGAAAACAAAAGGGATGCATCCGGAAATGCATCCTTTTTTTCAGCTTCTTCGGAACAATAGATTTCCTTTTTTGTTGCAAACAGCTATAGTTTCATAATCTTTCGGGTTTCGGCGTAAGCGCCGGTTTTAAGCTTGAGAATATAGTTTCCCCTGGAAAGCGAGGAAAGGTTAACAGACTCTGACCACAAATGCTGAACTTTTTCTGAATGCCAGGATTTAAATATGTGGCCCTGCATATCGGTCAGCAAAAACTGTAAGCGTCCGGTAAAAGAATCGTTCAGACTAAGTGTTACGAAACCGGATACGGCGGGATTGGGATCTACATTCAAGACGGAATTATTATTCATGCTCACTTCAACCTTCAGAATATCGAAATATGTTTTCTTTCCGTCAAAATCTACCTGCACCAATTTGTAAAAATTATACCCTGGTTCGGGATTCATATCGATGTACGTGTATTCTGAACCGTTAGCAGCATTCGTAGCCCTCACCGAATCGATGGCACGAAAGACTCTTCCGTCCCTCGACCTTTCCACAACAAAATAACTATTGTTGATTTCTGAGGCAGTGGACCAGTTTATTTCCACTGCTGCGCCGGTTCGGTGTGCTTCATAGGTTTTGAGTATCACAGGTAACGCACTTTCGGTGCCCACACCAAACTGTAATGCCCATTCGTAAATATTTTTATTGGTCGATGGATCTTTATATGCAGGATCATAAGCTCTGGTCCATGCGTTATGACTTGAACTATTGAAAATAGTCAGTTTAGCGTCTGGTAATCCCGGCGATTTCAGTCTGTTATAATGATTGACATAATCTGTACTATAATACGCCGGTACTGTGGGGTCTCCATCGTTATGAAAAGCCCAGACCGGAACGCCGGCAGCAGCAATCACAGCAGCTCTGGAAGATTCCGGCCAGGATGCACCGCAGACAATTATCATGGCTGCAAGCTTTCTGGCGTAGTTCGAATTATTGCCTGCGTATTCCCACGCTGCACCTCCGCCCATACTCAAACCGGTTAAATAAATTCTTCTGTTATTTACCCGATAGTTGGCTTTTGCATACTCAATCACTGCATCAACATCTGCGGGCGAAGGCCATTCCACAAACTGCGGGGAAATGACGATAAACCTGTGAGTAACTCCGTTCACATTAAACGATGCAGGAAACCTGCCTTCATTGGCTAGTTTGGGAATACCGTTTCTAAGAACTCTGGAAAGCTCAGATCCTCCGTTTCCCAGTTCTCCCTGTCCGTGTAGAAATACGATCAGGGGAAATTCACCACCGCTATTATAACCCTGAGGAAGATACTCGTAAAAGCCCCGGCAATTTTTGTTAATGGAAATGTTTTTAGCGGTTTGCGTTTGAGCAAGGCACACCACGGAAAAGAGATGGCAAAGAATCACCAATGCCATCGAGAGCGGCAAATTTCGTTTCATGCTGTTTTGTAAAATTTGATGAGGAAAACAAGAATGAAGTTTCCCTGGGTGCGGCGTTTGCTGTAGCACTAAAACTGTGCCATTATTCTGATTTAAATTTACCAAAACTCCAGATATCCTCCCGCATTCTGCTGTTGAAAAAATTCCCCACCAGGATAATTCAGGGTTTTTATTTTTGCAATCTTCGCCGGAAACTTATTTACGGCTTTAATTAAAAGGCATACTATGAAGCTTTTGTTGAAATCTATTTGTTTAATGGTTTCTTTAAGTATGGTATCTGCGAAAATT
>DATCKB010000526.1:0-2414 GCA_036562505.1 Parasegetibacter sp.
AAGCGGTGTAACCCCCCTCGCCTATCATTTTGAGAAACCTATGGTAGTGACAAATGTAGGCGGACTTCCTGATCTGGTTCCCGATAAAAAAGTGGGATTGGTGGTGGAGCCTGACCCACAATCTATTGCTGACGGTATTCAGGAATTTTTTAAACTGGGGGAAGAGCATTTTCTACCACATATCCGCACTGAAAAAGAGAAGTACAGCTGGAACAGAATGGTGGATGCAGTCTTGTCGCTGGTCATAGCATAATATGAACGTCTACGAAGCAGCTGGAACAGAATGGTGGATGCAGTCTTGTCGCTGGTTTAGCATTGTAGTTTTTGTGAAAGCATTATTAAACTTCAACCGTATCACCCCTTTCCGGGCCTGAAACAGTAATTTTGTCGGGGTTTTTGCGTTATCTCACCAGTGCAGAACCCTTTTCTCTAATTCTATTTATATGATGCAAAAAAGGTATAAAATATTTTTGCTGTTAATCCTTTCCGGTCTGTTTTCAGTTCATATCAGTGCACAGAAACTGAGTAATCAGGAACTGGAATGGTTCCGCAACCAGGAAGATAGTTTAAGAGAATTCAGTTATAATATTATTCATGCCAAAGAACCCGGCGACCGTTTACGTGCAGACAGCAATTTCATCCGGGTGCTGATGCGTACACTGAAAGCGAAGAACAGCTTTCACTACCCTCTTTCATCTCTGGAAACCATTTCTATTCTATATCCACCCGATTCTACTTTCAGAATTTTTACCTGGCAATACACGAAAGATGATAACTATTACCGTCAGCGGGGAATGATTCAGATGAATACTCCCGACGGGGAACTGGTCAGACATCCGCTGATCGACATGAGTGAGTTTACTGACCGGCCGGCAGACTCTGTAAGAACCGGAGAAAACTGGATTGGCGCTATCTATTACCGGATTATCCAGAAATCCTATGATGGTCGCAATTTTTATACGCTCCTGGGATTCGATGATAACAGTATCCGAAGCACAAAAAAGTGGATAGAAGTAATGTATTTTGATGAGAATCAGCAGCCGGTTTTCGGAGGAAGGTTCTTTTATTTCAAATCTGACCCTCAGCAATCATATATCAGCCGTTTTTGTCTGGAATACAAAAAAGACGGACGAGCACGGGTTAATTATGATGAGGAAATGGATTTAATTATTTACGATCACCTTATTTCAGAAACGGACGAGCCTCAGAAGAAATACACGCTGATTCCCGACGGTGATTATGAAGGATTCAAATGGGAAGACGGCCGTTTGGTGCATATCGAGAAGGTATTCGATATGAAGCTCGAAGACGGGCAGGCACCAATCGTTAAACCGATAAAGGATGAATCGGGAAAAACAAATGAAAAAGTACTCGAAGAACAGTCTGAGAAAAACCGGAAACGCAAGGAAAACAAAAACCGGTAAGGTCAGTTTCCGCGTGCATATCCGTGCATATCAACAAGTGCCTGGTGTGATGCAAGGGAAGGCTGACAAATGTGTTCTGCATCTCTGCTGAAGTGTAAAGCTCAGCAACTGGTAAACGAGCAAGCTGGATGAATTCGCAGCTATTAATCGTCGAGTTTCAGCCTCTGTTAATCGTCGAGCTTCAGAACTGCAAGGAAGGCTTCCTGTGGAACTTCTACGTTGCCGATCTGGCGCATTCTTTTCTTACCTTCTTTCTGCTTTTCCAGAAGTTTTCTCTTACGGCTGATATCACCACCATAACATTTTGCGGTTACGTCTTTACGCATCGCACTGATGTTTTCGCGGGCAATAATCTTTGCACCGATAGCGGCCTGAATGGCAATCTGGAATTGTTGACGCGGTAAGAGTTCTTTCAGTTTCTCGCAGAGTTTGCGACCGAATTCGGCGGAGCGCGACCGGTGAATCAGCGCACTCAGGGCATCTACCTTGTCGCCATTGAGGAGAATATCCATTTTCACGATATCGCTTTCGCGATAGCCGATCGGATGGTAATCAAATGAAGCATATCCGCGCGTCTGGCTCTTCAGTTTATCGTAGAAATCAAATACAATTTCAGTAAGCGGAAGTTCGAAAATCAGCTCCACCCTTGTAGTGGTGAGATAGCTCTGATTCAGCAAAATACCACGTTTACCCAAACAAAGTGTCATGATATTACCGATGTATTCAGGCTTGGTGATTATCTGTGCATTGATATAAGGTTCTTCAATGCGGTCAATACGTACCGGATCGGGCATTTCAACCGGATTGTTTACAATAATCTTCTCACCCTTTGTGGTATAAGCGATGAAACTTACGTTGGGAACGGTGGTGATTACGGTTTGATTGAATTCCCTTTCCAGGCGCTCCTGAATGATTTCCATGTGGAGCATTCCCAGGAATCCGCATCGGAAGCCGAATCCCAGCGCCTGCGAGGTTTCCAGTTCATAAGTA
>DATCKB010000527.1:0-6257 GCA_036562505.1 Parasegetibacter sp.
CATTGGCAGTTTTGAGAAAGGGAAAAAACCAGGAGTGGTAATCGTGAACGAGATTTAGCCGGATGGAAAACCGCTCACCTCATTAAGTTTCCCGTAATTTACCCGCCCCTGTCGAAACCAAATCCTTATTTCAATACTTCAGATAATTTTTCACCTAATCCGGGTCCTCTTAGATTTTCGGCTATGATTTTTCCGTCAGGGTCTACCAAAATATTGTACGGAATACCACTGATTCCAAAGACTTCCACCGCTTTGCTGTCCCAGTATTTAAGATCACTGATATGTGTCCACTCAAGTTTATCTGCAAACACGGCTTCCGCCCACTTCTCCTTATCGGCGTCAAGAGATACACCCAAAATTGTGAAGTTCTTGTCTTTAAATTTATGATATGCTTCAACCACATTGGGGTTTTCCTGGCGACAGGGTCCACACCAGCTTGCCCAAAAATCTACCAGAACATACTTTCCTTTAAAGTCCTGAATACTCACTTCCTTTCCTGATAGATCAGGCAGACTGAATGCTGGCGCCTGCTTTCCTACCCATTTATCCTCCGCCGCTTTCATACGCTGCTCATAGGCGGCAACCTGCTGGTCGAAAGTAGCTTTAACCTGTGCCATCCCTTTATGGTCAGGGAACTTTTTAACCGCATTGGCGAAGATCTCTTTCAGCTGGCTTATTTCTACTGAGCGCATAGCCATTCCTATAGCAAAGATGGTTACAGTCGGGCTTTTTTCTTCTTTGATGAAAGAAGTAACGAAGGCATTAAAATCACTGAGTGCTTTATCTCTTGCTGAAACAGCTGTATTAATCAGGCTATCAGAAGCTTCAGCGCTGATCAGACTGTCTGCATTCACGTATATACTCCTAAGTTCTTCCTGTCTGGTGGTGTAATCTAAAATAAAGTTACGAAGCGATTCACTTGCGGGTGAACCTGAGACTGTATAGAAATCTTTTTTATTTGAATCATCTATTTCTACATTCAGCTGAGTACGATCATTCACCAGCATAATACCAGGACCATCACCAAAATTCAGCTGAAAAAGCCCTTCTTCTTTACTGGTGCCTTTTAATGTAAATTCGCCGTTTGTCGCTACAACAGAATCCAGCTGCACAGGCGATCTTCCATCCATGGGTAATTCATAAAGCAGGACGGTTGCAGAGTCTTTTGACTTGAATGTTCCTTTAACTTCAAAATCTCCGCCAGACTGATCTTTACATGCAATTGTTCCGAACGCAAGAAGCGAAGCCATCAAAATCAACTTCTTCATCATTGTATTTTGTTTTGTCCGGCAAAAATAGCTTTTAATACCATATTGCAGAGAGAAGATTATGTTAACGGAGGGGCCGGCAAAAGCCGGCCCCGATATAAAAACTAACACACGAGAGAATGGCTGATCAAAGTTCCACGGTCTTTAATTTCCGGGGAACTTTAACTTCCGTATTAATTGTCTTTCCATTACGGTTGATTTTGAAAGCCAGAATATTCTTATCCCTGCTTTCGCGAATGATTTTAGCCACAGCATCTACATCATTTACCGCTTTCCCTTCTACCTCAATAATAATGTCATCTTTCATGATGCCAGCGTTTTCAGCAGCAGAACCCTTATCCACGTCCAGTACTTTCACGCCTTTGCCATCTTCGGTATCCTGAATGGAAGCACCCAGTTTAAATGGTGCAGCCAACTGACTGATGATCGGGCCGTTAAACTGCCACCGGCTGCCCGGAGGTGCACCAGGAATTTGCAAACGGAACTCCTGTAATCTCTTTGGTCCATCACCATCACCGAATGGTAAAAACATATCCAGCGGAGTAGTTCCAAATGTTATTACCTCATCCGGACGCTTATCCAATACAGCTTCAGCCTTTGACTCTTTTCCGTCTCGCTTATAGGTTACTGTTACTTTCTGGTCAGGCTTAAATTTTCCAATTACCCGCGATAGATCTTCCGGAGAACTAATTTTCTCCTTTTCCACCATGGTAATAATATCCCCTTTCTTCAGACCCGCTTTTTCCGCAGGAGAGCCATCCGAAATCTCGCTTATCTGCGCTCCCCCGTCAGCTTTTTCTGTTAGTACACCTAAAAATCCTCTGTTTGCTCCAGCTACCAACCTACCATCATATACTTTTGGAGCAACCCGGTTGAGCCGGACAGATTTCCTCCGCATGATTTTAATATCATCACCTTTATACTCTTCCAACGGTTTTCCATTCACTGTTACTTTATCACCCTCAATTACGATATTGAGTTTTTCTTTTGCGTCACCTTTTTTTCTGATGATGATTTCTTCACCCGATTCCTTCTCCTGACCTAATAAAGGTGAAGAAAGGCCGGCAACCAGCATCAACACCAATGTAGTACGCAGAAATCTACTGATATTCATAGCTGAAATTTTAATTACGAAAACTTTAGTAGATCAAATGTAAAGAAGATTTCTGATTACGAAAAGTTTCGGAAATGTTAAAATGCCGGAGGACTTCCGGCATTTTTAATGATATTTTTCTGATGAGTTTGGACTATTCTGTAGTCTGTAGAAGCGATCTCACGGCTGCTATGGCCTCTTTCAGTTGCGAGATTTCCTGTCCGCCTGCAGTAGCCAGTGACTTATTTCCTCCGCCGCCACCTTTGATCAGGGTGCAGACTTGTTCCTTAATGATTTTGGATGCATCCAAATTCTTTGCTGCATTAACAGTTTCTGCGATGTTCAGCGCAACAAATGCCCTACCGTTAATATTGGCGCAAAGCATTACTACGTAGTCGCGGAGTTGGGATCCTACTTCCACGCAAAGTTTTTTCAGGGACTCCGCGGAACTTACTTCAACAATGTCAGCAACAAAGTTGATCTGATTAACAATTTCATCCTTTTGCAACAATTCATTCCGGAGAACAACCAGCTGACGAGCTTCGAGGTTATTCAGACGCTTCTGTATTTCAGAATTTTCTCTCTGGAGATTTTCAATAGCTTTCAGTGGTTCTTTAGGATTCTTAAGGGCTTGCCTGATATCATTCAATTGCCCTATCTGACCATTGATATAAGCTTCTGCAATACAACCGGCAACAGCTTCTATTCTTCTTACGCCGGCAGCCACTGCAGTTTCAGAAACTATTTTAAAGATGCCTAGATCACCGGTAAACCCAACGTGGGTTCCCCCGCAAAGTTCCACTGAATAGTTTTCATCTATAATCACTACTCTCACAACATCACCATACTTTTCACCAAATAAAGCTGTGGCTCCCATTGCGAGAGCTTCTTCCTTTGGCATTTCGCGGATAACAACGGGAATATTCGCCCGGATCTTTCTGTTTATTAGTTTTTCAACCTGAGCTAATTGATCAGGTTCAGTCTTGGAAAAATGGGAGAAATCAAAACGAAGCTGGGTTTCAGTCACCAGACTTCCCTTCTGATTAACATGGGCACCCAACACCTGTTTCAGCGCTGCATGTAATAGGTGGGTAGCGGAATGATGACGGGTAATTCTTCTTCTCCGCGAAGCATCAACCTTTGCGATTATCTCGCCCCCCTTAAAATCCGCGGGGAATGATTCAACAAAAACCACAACCAGGTCATTTTCCTTCTTTGTGTTGGTCACCTGGTATTCCTGTCCGTTAATCACCAGTTTGCCGGTGTCTCCTACCTGACCGCCGCTTTCAGCGTAGAAAGGATTGGCAGAGAGAACCACCTGGTAAGACTCCTGACCCTTTGCTTTCACCTTTCTGTATCGGATAACTTCTGTTCTGATTTCCAGTACATCATATCCAACAAATTCAGCAAGAGCCTGGGGTGCTACCACCACCCAATCCGATGTTTCCATCTCACCAGCTGCTCTGGAGCGGTTTTTTTGTTTTTGCATTTCCGCTTCAAATCCGGATTCGTCTACAGTCAGTCCTTTTTCCGCAGCGATAAGTTTTGTAAGATCTAACGGGAACCCATAAGTGTCGTATAGCTTAAAAGCATCTTCTCCTGAAATATTTTCGCTGATATCATTCAACATGGCCAGCCCCTTGTCGACGGTCCGGAGAAAAGATTCTTCTTCTTCCTTAATCACTTTTGCAACGAATTCAGCCTGATCATAAAGCTCACCAAACACGTATTTAAACTGAACAGCAAGGGGTAGTACAAGCTGATGTAAGAGCGGATGTTTATAGTTCAGATATGTGAAATAATACCTCACTGCACGCCGTAGAATTCTTCTGATAACATATCCTGCTCCGGTATTTGATGGTAATTGTCCGTCAGCAATCGTAAAACAGATTGCTCTGATATGATCCGCGATTACCCGGAAAGCCACGGACTGCTTCCATTCTTCGTCGTCTGGCTTAGCTGCCGCGTTATATTTCTTTCCGGTTATCTTTTCGGTTTCTTCAATAGTTCCGGAAAATATGTCTGTATCATAATTACTTTGCTTACCCTGAAGAACGCGGACGAGGCGCTCGAATCCCATGCCTGTGTCGACATGATTGGCAGAAAGTTTTTGCAGGGTTCCGTCGTTCAGACGATTGAACTGCATAAACACATTGTTCCAGATTTCAATTACCTGAGGATGGTCGGCATTCACCAGTGTTTTACCATCCACTGCAGCTCTCTCCTCATCAGACCGGCAGTCGACGTGAATTTCTGTACATGGTCCACAGGGCCCGGTATCGCCCATTTCCCAGAAGTTATCCTTTTTTCCGCCATTCAGAATTCTATCTTCACTTATATACTTCTTCCATTCCCGGAAAGACTCCTCATCTCTTTCAAGTCCTTCCTGCTGATCGCCTTCAAAAACGGTAACGTATAGGCGATCCTTATCTATCTTATAAACTTCCGTCAGTAATTCCCAGCTCCAGGCAATAGCCTCCTTCTTAAAATAGCCCCCCGTATCGCTGTCACTGTTCGCAGCATTTCCAAAACTCCAGTTACCTAGCATTTCAAACATAGTGTGGTGATAGGTATCCACACCCACTTCCTCCAGATCATTATGTTTTCCGCTAACTCTCAGACATTTCTGAGTGTCAGCAACCCGGCTATACGGTGCTGTTTTATTGCCCAGGAAAAAATCTTTGAACTGATTCATTCCCGCATTGGTAAATAACAATGTGGGATCATTCTTTACCACAATCGGCGCTGAAGGCACAATTGTATGAGCTTTCGAACTAAAAAAATCAAAGAATTTCTGCCTTATTTCAGATGAAGTCATTCTCAATTTTACATTTTAAATAAAAAAATGTGTTGCTATTTGTATAGTATCCGGTTATTTTTGTAAACTACAGCACTAAAGGAAAGCAAAGGTAGTGGTTTCATATTTCAAATCTTTGCTGCGAGACGGGATTTGTAATAACATCTTAATCCGTTTTTTCAGGAAAATCAGCACTGGAGAAAGAAGGCGTTCGGGAATTCAATTTCCTGGTCGGAAATTGTGAAAGGGAGGATGATGGATAATTCAAACAAGCAAATGAGCGGATGAAAAAGGTTAAATATTACTATAATACGAATACTCTCAGATACGAAAAGCTGGAGGTTCCGCTTCGGGTAAAACTCCTGAGGGTTCTGGGGTTTCTCGCTGCAGCTACTGTATCTGCCCTTATCATCGTCGCTATAGCATTCAAGTATCTTGATTCCCCCAAAGAACTGATTTTAAAACAGCAGAATCAGGCTCTGGAAGAAGATTATGCTATTCTGAGCAACCGCCTTCACGACTTAGAGAGTCAGCTAAATGAACTGGAAAAAAGAGACAATGAGGTTTACAGAATCATTTTCGAAGCAGATCCGATACCGGATAGTGCAAGGGCCAAGCAGTTGGAATCTTTGAAGGAAAGACAACTGGTTGCCAGAATGAGTAATTCCGAACTGTCGAGGTCAATTGCTGCTAACATTGCCAATTTGCAAAACCGGATGGAGGCGCAGAAACGTTCCTATGCCGAGATTGAAGGTTTTATTAAAAATAAGGAAGACCTCCTGGCGAGCACGCCTGCTATTCAACCCGTAAAAAACCAGGATCTGAAAAGGCTGGCTTCCGGTTTCGGTTACCGGATCGACCCTATTTATAAAACAACCAAATTCCACGCAGGCCTTGATTTTTCGGCGCCCCAGGGCACTCCGATTTATGCCAGTGCCAACGGAACGGTAGTTATAGCCGGTAATCTCGGGAATGCCTACGGAAATCATGTGGTAATCAGGCATGGTTATGGTTATGAAACACTGTACGGACATATGTACCGGATTAAAGTAAAAAAAGGTGCAAAAGTGAAGGGAGGTGAAATTATCGGTTATATAGG
>DATCKB010000528.1:0-2028 GCA_036562505.1 Parasegetibacter sp.
GATTTAAAAATGTGCTGGTTTACGATGCAACTATAAAATCTGATGAATGTGGTGGTCCGGTCTTTACTGCTTCCGGTGAGTTTTATGGAATTAATATAGCAAGAAGAAGCAGAACCTCCAGTATCATTTTACCGGTAGGGAGTTTGATACAGTTTATAATTAAAGATTAAAACCTGATTGAAAATCGAAGTGTATGAAAAAGATAATTTTCTTATTACTTGTTTCCAGCCGCTTGTGGGCGCAGGATTTAAATGTTCAGGCAAAAGAGTTTTATTCTTTTGTAAATGTGGAGGAGGCTGAGAAATTTTATGTCAATCTGCCTAAGAAAGCATCGTCCGATCCCGACGCTGATGCTTTGCATGCTGAATTCAGGGCGCAGCTTGCGGTTGACTGGCTGACAAAAGGTGATTTTAAGAAATACAGATTATATAAAGATCAGGGTGCTGTTTTTAACGCCCTTCAGATATTTGAGCTAAGTAACCTGTTCGAAAAGTGGGAAGCTGAAAACAAGTTTACTGCTGAAGTGGAAAAGATTTCGAGAGAATTGATAGATGATATCGAAAACAAAAAGTTCAGAGATCAGTTCTCTAGAAAAGAAATTTTGTATGAGGTTAATGCAATGGCTAATGCCCGGCTGGGTAAGCTGGATCTGGCAGATCAGTCTCTGGCAAAAGCACCGAACACACCGTTCCGGTCATTTGCCTACTTCAGGAATACCAAAGCCAATTATCTGAACCGGTTGAGCTATATTTTATCTGCAAAGGGGAATCATCAGCAGGCATTGGATACTTTGACTGCTGCCATACGTGAAGCGAATTCTACAGATGCCCTGATAGGCACCTACCGCGAAGTCTACAAAAAAGTTCATGGCAACACAAATGGATTGGAAGAATCTATTAAAGCATTGCAGGCCGAAGCTTATCAGAAAATTTACAAGGAAGTAGAGAAAGAATGGAAAGCAGAACCGATTGTCGCGCCCGATATTCCTATGACCGATTTGTCGGGTAATCAGGTTAAACTTTCTGATCATCGGGGAAAAATTGTGGTGATTGATTTCTGGAGCACTTCCTGTAAACCATGTGTTGCTGCATTTCCTGCTTTTGAGAGGGCTGTGGAAGCATATAAGAATGAACCTTTTAAATTATTTGTAGTGGATATAGGGGAAGATGCGCAAACGATTAAAACATTCATGCAAAAGAAAGGGTTTGGTCTTGATGTATTGATAGATAAAGAACCCGGAATTTTTAAAGCACTCAAAGCACTGGGAACTCCTCAGAAATACATTATTGATGCAAAGGGGAATATCTATCTGACAGGAATTGGATATGCCGGTTCAGACCACAAAGAATATTTTAAGCTGAAGGCTATGGTCGAGCTTACTAAGGCGAGATCTTAGTTTAGACGAATAGCGTGAGGTATTTACATACTTACTATTCTGTTTATAAGTTAAAGAACGCTTTGTACAGCAAGCATACTTATAAATAACTACTGTTGATTAGTCAACAATTTAACTGACCATGCTCCTGAACCACAGCGGGAGTAAAAAAACGATATTATGAGAGGAATTCTTTTTTCGCTGTTAATGCTTTTGACATTCAGCATAATGGCACAACCAGGTGGTATCACCGTTGAACAATTACAAAACGAAAAGGACCCGAAAGTTCTTCAGCAAAAATTAAAAACACTGGAAAAAGGTACTGCTGCAGATTTGTTTACCCTGGTTCAGTATTACAGAAGAGATGCGGCTAACCGTGCCCGTGTTGCGAAGATTTTATACAAGAAGTATCCTGACAGCGAGCAGACGAAGATGACCAGAATGACTTCTTTTCTTGGGGCCGAAGGTGTGAAAGAAGCAGAAGAAATCCTTCAATCAATGATTCGTGATTTCCTGAAGACCAATCTGGATATGGAAAAGAGTTTAGTGTCATCATTTTATGCTGAAATCCCGGATACTGCAAATATGATGAGGATTATTAATACCATGGATGATCCGGTATACAGAATTGGAGCAGTTTCGATGGCTATAGA
>DATCKB010000529.1:0-2737 GCA_036562505.1 Parasegetibacter sp.
GAATTACAGGAATATTTTACTGCTCGGATTTTCAGTCAGTTTGAATATCCGGAAGGAGCCCGCAATTTTTCATTAGAAGAATTCAGAGAAGAATACCTGAAAAATCTGAAAGCATACGAAAATCACCCAATCTACAACAGTTATTTCGACTACAGAACTATTATTAAAGAAGATATGGAGTCTGCTGTTCAATCAGAATCATCAGAAACTCTATTGCCTTCTGAACTCTTTCCAGATAAAATCGCAGAAGATCTGGTATTCTATAATTCGCTGCGAAATGATTATTTAAATCTGGAAAACATTTCAAAAGGTGCATTTAACATTAAGAACTTTGACTTTAACGGAATAAAATATGATGTAACCAAAGCGACCGGGGTATTGAGGGACGTTGAGCAACAGCTTAATGAAATGGAAAACATGTTTCGGGGGCACGACAAAAAGGTGATGAATGCATTATACCTCCATGCAGTCAAACAGGAATATTCGGATGAATGGAAAAAGAAATTCCGGGAATTCTTCGTATTGGAAGAAAAGATAAATTCGGATCTCACAGAATATCAGGAGTTTTTATCGGCGGCAACATTTATGCATGAAACCCATCCTTTCGAAATAATTCACAGAAAGATGGCAAAACTGAAGGAAATGGAAGCACCTATTAAGCAAAAAATGATAGATGTTCTCCATTCGGATGCATACCGCAAATTCATATTAACTGATGAACGAATGCTCCTGGAGAAATTTACCGGCTGCGAATGGACTTACTTCATTGAGCCTGACTATTACGACGAATACGTTACATTGATGTATCAATCAATGAATACCTATGCACAAATCCTGGTCAGAAAAATAAGCATGGAAAGAAAACAACTGCTTGACTGGCAGGCATCTTTCCTAACCGGACCGTTAAATCATGCGGTTTCGGAAGAGTGGAGAACAACTATCCCAGCCAGTTCCTGAGTTCCGCAGAGATCTTTGCTGCTTCAACTAAAAATCCGTCGTGCCCGTATTGAGAGTCAATTTCTCTATAAACTGCTGCCGGCATGTTCTCCGCCATAAACAGTTGCTCTGCAGGAGGACATAAAATATCGCTGCTGACCCCCATGATTAATGTGGGTTGGTGAATAGTATTCAGCACCCGGGCAAGGTCTCCTCCCCTACCACGACCAATATGATGATTATCCATAGCTTTGGTTAAAAGCCAGTAGGCGTGTGCGGTAAAACGCTGTGAGAGTTTATTCCCCTGGTGTTCCAGATAAGATGCTGCCCGGTAATTCTCCAGCTTCTCCGTATCCGGGTCTTTCTGTCGTTCCACCATGATACCATAATTTCTGTAAGTAAGCATGCCTATAGCTCTTGCAGCCTTTAATCCTTTCTCGCCCATTAATCTCATTTCACCTTTTTTTTCCCCGATCGTTGAGTAAAAACTGCAGTCGGCTTCAATGGCCATGCGCTGAGCTGCATGAATAGCCTGCCCCCAGGCACTTTCGGCTGCTGAGGTAGCAATCAGAAAAAGTTGCTGAATTACACGGGGCTCCGCAAGTGCCCATTCCAGTACCTGATAACCACCCATACTTCCCCCCATCAGTAAACGGATCGAATCTATTTTCAGATGTTTCCTGAGCAGGATATGAGCTTTGACCATATCGCGAATGGTCAATAAAGGAAAGCTTTCATAATAGGGTGCGCCGGTGTAGGGGTTGACGCTATCCGGACCTGTACTTCCATAACAAGAACCCAGTATATTGGCACATACAATGAAATAACGCGCGGGATCAATCACACAGCCTGGCCCTACCACTCCGGGCCACCAACTGACAGGATCAGCATTGGCGGTAAGCGCATGGCAAACCCACACCACATTGTCTCCGACTTCATTCAGCGAACCGTAGGTATTATAGCCAATCTGAAACCCGGGCAGAGATCCACCCGATTCCAGTTGAAATTCATTATCATAGGTATATATATGCATATCTCGTAATTAAACTGCAAAATAAGCGCATAGATGAATTAACTTTGAAAAATTATTGTAAGAATGTTATTTACTTCCGGCAAAGGAGCAGATACAGCAGAAAATCAGTTTTATGGTAAAAATTGACATTAAAAGAACGAAAGGGGATTTCGGCTTTGAAGCATCAGATGCAAACGGGCATACTATATTTATGGATGCCAGTCCGGAAATAGGTGGAGGTGATTCAGGAGCCCGGCCCATGCAGGTTTTGTTAATGGGACTAGGAGGATGCAGTGGTATTGATATCGTCAATATCCTGAAAAAACAGCGACAGGATCTGCAGGATATCGCTATGACTATTGAAGCTGAAAGAGAAACCGGTAAAGAACCGGCACTTTGGATGAAAGCTAATATCGTTTTTCATCTTAACGGAAATCTAGACCCTTCCAAAGCGCAGAAGGCAGCCGACTTGTCTATGGAAAAATATTGCTCTGTTGCTGAAACACTTCGCCGCGCCGGCTGTGAAATTACCTGGGAAGTGAGGATTAATCAGAAGTAGAGCTAAACATGATTTTAAGAACAACAGCTATACTGACGAAAGTCATCAACCAGTATCGCTAAAAATATCTGATTATGCACCCGATTACAAAAGCCATACGCATTCAAACTGACCGCACCAATGAAATGGAACATGCTACCCCGCTGTTTCTAACCAGCAGTTTCTGTTTTGACAGTGCAGAAGATATGCGGGCAGCATTTGCGGATGAATCTGATGATAATATCTATAGC
>DATCKB010000530.1:0-2435 GCA_036562505.1 Parasegetibacter sp.
GTGAAGCCTTCCCCAGACATTGCCTTCAACCAAAACCAGATGATATATTTACCGGAAGTCCGCCTCTGGGTTTTACTTTCGGATTAGGAGGATTAGTCTTATTCCCCTTTTATTACGGAGCTTCATCTTTTCTGATAGAAAAGCCCTCTCCCGATGTGCTGCTTGAAGCTATACAGAAACATAAGATAACTGTTTGCTTTACTGCTCCCACTGTCTGGCGTGTAATTACCTCAAAGGTGAAAGATTATAATATTTCTTCATTGCGGAAATGTATCTCGGCAGGAGAACCTTTGCCGCTTAAAGTCTGGGAAGACTGGCATGAAGCTACTGGATTAAAGATTATAGACGGTATCGGCTCAACGGAAATCTTACACATATTCATTTCGGCGGATGAAGATAATATCAGAAAAGGTTCAACCGGAAAACCCATTCATGGTTACGAAGCTAAAGTTATTGATGCAGATGGAAATGGAGTTCCAGTGAACCAACCGGGCAGACTCGCTGTAAGGGGAATTACAGGATGTAAATACCTGAATGCGCCTGATAAGCAACAGGAATACGTACAGAACAAATGGAACATAACCGGAGATATATTTCGCAAGGATGAAGAAGGTTATTTCTGGTTCGTTGCCCGCGGCGATGATATGATTATCTCTGCCGGATATAATATATCAGCCATTGAAGTAGAAAATGTATTGCTCACCCACCCTGAGGTAGCTGAATGTGCCGTAATCGGCAAACCCAATGAAGAGAGAGGAATGATTGTATGCGCATGTATTGTGTTAAAAGATCAGACAAAAGCCAGCGAAGAGTTTGCTGTATCCATACAGGAATGGTTTAAGAATGAAGCAGCTCCGTATAAATATCCGAGAGAAATCATTTTTATGGAAGCTTTACCCAAAACCGAAACCGGCAAAATTCAGCGGTTCAAATTAAAAATGTCTGCTGTAACCAGTTGAAAAGCCGATAAATATCTGATTACTAAAAAATAAATGTGAATGGGAAAACAGTTTGTAAAAGAAGAGAAAATCAGGTTTCAACACGTAGATTTTGCAGGGATTGTATTTTATCCCAGATTTCTTGAGATGCTGAATTGTCTGGTAGAAGACTGGCACGCAGAGGCTCTTGATCGTGCGTTTCAATTTTTTCATATTACTGAAGCAATTCCAACTGTTGATCTGAAGGTTCAGTTTAAAAAAGCTGCAAGGTTGGGAGAATTGCTCACAAAATATTTGTGGGTAAACAAAATAGGAAACAGTTCTGTAACATGCGGATTTCGGTTTGAGAATGAAGCTAAACAAACTGTACTCGAAGGAGAAGTTACATTGGTAAATGTAGCGGTTAATGAAGGAAGAACAGATTTTAAATCAGCACCGTTTCCCACAGAAGTAGAGAAAAAAATGAGAGAATATTTAATTCCGCTAACATGACCTTTGCAAAATTTAAAGCCGCCGCGGTACAGACTTCACCAGTCTATCTGAACGTTGATGCTACCATTGGAAAAGCAGTTTCTATTATTAAAGAAGCAGCTTCTAATGGAGCCAGTCTGATTGCTTTTCCGGAAGTATTCGTTGCCGGATACCCTTATTGGAACTGGATCATGACTCCCGTGCAGGGAAGTCCGTGGTACGAAAAACTCTATAAATCCTCTATCACCGCTCCCGGTCCTGAAACAGAGCAACTTTGCAAGGCCGCCAGGAAAAATAATTGTCACGTAGTGATAGGAATTAACGAACGCGGACAAAGCTTTGGCGAAATTTATAATACCAACCTGATTATTGACAACCAGGGCAGAATTATCGGGAAACATCGGAAACTTGTACCTACCTGGGCGGAAAAGCTCACCTGGACAAGCGGAGATGGTTCATCACTTAAAGTGTACAATACAGAAGTTGGCCCGATCGGTACACTTGCATGCGGAGAAAATACGAATACACTTGCCCGTTTCACATTGCTCGCCCAGGGTGAGCTGATTCATATAGCCAACTATATTTCTCTGCCGGTAGCACCTCCTGATTACAATATGGCAGAAGCAATCAAAATCAGAGCGGCAGCCCATTCATTCGAAGGGAAACTATTCACCATTGTTTCCTGCTCAACCATAACGAATGAAATCATCGACACCCTGAGAACCGACGTACCAAATGCCGAAGAGCTGCTTACCCGGAAAGATTCTGCATTTTCAGGTATTATTGGTCCAACCGGAGCAGTTGTGGGAGAACCGCTGATCGACACCGAGGGAATTGTATATGCCGACATTGATCTTTCGAAATGTATTCAGCCTAAACAAATGCATGATATTCTGGGACATTACAACCGATTTGATATATTTGATTTAAGAGTAAATATTGCTCCCACGAAACGAATCAGTTTTGTAAACAATCCGGAATCATTCGACAAACCTCATTCTGATAATCTTTAAACTCAACGTCATG
>DATCKB010000531.1:0-3623 GCA_036562505.1 Parasegetibacter sp.
GTATTTCACAGTCTCCATCAGCTCCTCAAACAGATTTCCATTCCGTACCGCTACCTCCTGCAGTCGCTTCAGTGCCGCAGCGGAACGATCTTCATTTCTTTTCCAGAACTGACGCAGGTTATGAATCTGCTGCTCCTTCTCTTCAGTTGTACTTCTGATTACTTCGTTGGGAATTACTGTCGGACTACCCTTTTTATTCAGAAAAGTATTAACACCTACAATCGGCAATTCACCGGTATGCTTAAGCATTTCGTAATGCAGACTTTCTTCCTGTATCTTATTACGCTGATACATTCTTTCCATAGCTCCCAGCACCCCTCCTCTTTCTGTGATTCTGTCGAACTCCGCCAGCACAGCCTCTTCCACGAGATCTGTCAATTCCTCCAGCGCAAAACTGCCCTGTGTGAAATTCTCTGTTTTTGCAGAACCCAGTTCGCGGTTGATAATAAGCTGAATGGCCATCGCCCTGCGAACACTCTCTTCAGTAGGTGTGGTTATGGCTTCGTCGTATGCGTTGGTATGTAAACTGTTACAGTTATCATATATCGCATACAATGCCTGAAGCGTAGTACGGATATCGTTAAAGTCAATCTCCTGCGCATGCAGACTCCTTCCCGATGTCTGAATATGATACTTCAGTTTCTGACTCCTTTCGTTTCCGTTATATACAAACTTCATTGCCTTTGCCCAGATTCTTCTTGCCACTCTGCCAATCACACTATATTCCGGATCCATACCATTACTGAAGAAGAAAGAAAGATTCGGAGCGAAATCGTCAATCTTCATCCCTCTGCTCAGGTAATATTCTACATAGGTAAAACCGTTAGCCAGTGTAAAGGCAAGCTGTGTAATAGGATTGGCGCCGGCTTCGGCAATATGATAGCCGCTTATCGATACACTGTAGAAATTTCTGACCTTCTGCTGAATGAAATATTCCTGCACATCTCCCATCAGCCTGAGTGCAAATTCTGTTGAGAAAATACAGGTGTTCTGGGCCTGATCTTCTTTCAGAATATCTGCCTGAACTGTTCCTCTCACCTGCGACAAAGCTTCGGCCTTAATCTTCTCATATACTTCACGTGGCAATACCTCATCACCCGACAAGCCCAGTAGTTTCAACCCTAAACCATTGTTTCCTTCCGGTAATCGCTCGGGTGCAAGTGGGTTATAATAGCGCGGACGGGTACTGTGCTGATATCTTTCTGCAGCTATTTTTTCAACCTGTTCCCACAGATTGTTTTCATCGATCCATTTCTCACAAAGCTGATCAATAGCCGCATTCATAAAGAATGCAAGAATAATGGGAGCCGGACCGTTAATGGTCATGCTTACTGATGTCTTGGGGTCACATAAATCAAACCCACTGTACAACTTCTTCGCATCATCAACGGTAGCAATGCTTACACCACTGTTTCCAACCTTACCGTAGATATCCGGACGATGATCGGGGTCCTCACCGTATAGAGTAACCGAATCAAATGCTGTACTTAATCTTATTGCCGGTTGCCCCAGACTCACATAGTGGAAACGCTTATTAGTTCTTTCCGGACCACCCTCTCCGGCGAACATCCGCGTTGGGTCTTCTCCTGCACGCTTCAATTCAAACACGCCCGAGGTGTAAGGAAATAAGCCCGGCAAATTCTCCTGCAACTGCCATTTTAATATATCACCGTAGTCTCTGTATTTTGGAACCGCAACCTTCGGTATTCTCAAGCCGCTGAGTGAAACCGTGCTCATCGGTTGACGGATCACTTTATCACGAACCTGATATTCAAATACATCACTTTCGTATTTCTTCACCAGTTCAGGCCAGTTTTTGATCAGATTATGACAATGAGGATCCAGTTTTGAAACAAAGTTTTCCTTCAGTTTCTTCAGTTCATCCTTAAACGAAGCAGAACCTTCGTCTAATTGTTCCAAACCTTCAATCTGATACAATTTCGAAGCAATCGCTGCCTGCTCGTTTACCCAATTGTTATAATGGCGGTTTTTATCTGAGATTTCTGAAAGATAACGGACACGCTTAGACGGAATGATCTGAGCCGGACTCGCATCTGAAGGTTTTTCGTGTAAAAGGGAATTACCTTTTAGCGCCTCTGCTTTGAAGCCGGTTTTCTTTTCCAGCACTTCCATCAGCTTTACAAACAAAGCATTAACGCCCGGATCATTAAACTGGGCAGCAATAGTGCCGATTATCGGAAGTTCATCGTCTTTTGCGTTCCACAATCCATGGTTACGCTTGTACTGCTTTCTTACTTCAAGCATAGCATCCAGCGCACCACTCTTATCGAATTTATTGATGGCTACAACATCAGCATAGTCGAGCATATTAATTTTCTCTAACTGTGATGCAGCACCATATTCGGGAGTCATTACATACATGCTTACATCACAGAAATCGAGTATCGAAGCATCGCTCTGTCCAACCCCCGCCGATTCGAGTATCACCAGATCGAAACCTGCTGCCTTGCATACATTCAGTGCATCACTCACGTGTGCGCTCAATGCTGTGTTATCGTCGCGGGTAGCTAAGCTCCGCATATATGCTCTTGGCGAGCTGATGCTATTCATTCTTATTCTGTCGCCCAGTAAAGCGCCGCCTGTTTTTTTCTTGGACGGATCTACAGAAATAACGGCGATTGTTGCTTCCGGGAAATTGCTCAGAAATCTTCTTACCAGTTCATCGGTTACGCTGCTCTTTCCGGCTCCCCCGGTTCCCGTAATACCCAGCACAGGGGCTTTTCCGTTTTCTCCGGAATCAGAAATAATATCGCCTACTTTCGCTTTCATTCCATTCTCAGCCAGCGTAATAGCCCGGGCGATTTTACGGATATCTTTTATTTCATCCAGTGGCAGCACTCCGTTCCATCTTTCAGGTGCTTTCCAGTAGTCAGCGGCAGCTACGGCAGTTTTTTCCTGTGAAACCACTGAAGCGCGGCACTGAGCAATTACGTCCTCAATCATTCCTTCCAGCCCCATCTGCCGGCCATCATCAGGAGAATAAATCCGCGTGATGCCGTAATTATGCAGTTCGCGTATTTCTTCGGGAAGAATGGTTCCGCCACCTCCACCAAATATTTTTATATGTCCGCACCCATTCTGGTCGAGCAAATCCTTCATATACTTAAAGAATTCCACGTGCCCGCCCTGATAGCTGGTGATGGCGATTCCATGTACATCTTCTTCTATGGCGGCTTCCACAATTTCTTTTACACTGCGGTTATGTCCGAGGTGAATAATCTCGGCACCCTTCGATTGCAGAATTCTGCGCATGATGTTTATGGCTGCATCATGACCGTCGAATAACGAAGCTGCTGTAACTAATCTGATCCGGAATTCTGGTTTGTCTGACATGAATTACAAATATGTGAATGGCAAATTTAGCAAAAATACTAATGGTTGTTAGTTTTAGCTGTATTTCATAAAAGGTTCTGTCAGAGTTCAACTAAGAAAAAAAGGCTCTAACTTTAATATATGGCAATAGATACACATGTTCACTTCTGGAAATACGACCGGAAAACGCACAGTTGGATTACCAACGAGATGAAAGATCTGCAGAAGGATTATCTGCCGCAGCAGTTACTGACTACCATGAACAACAATGGAGTAACGGGCTGTATAGC
>DATCKB010000010.1:0-3461 GCA_036562505.1 Parasegetibacter sp.
GGCCTTAACAGACCGAAATTGGCTGCAGGAGCGTTTTTCAGAAAACAGTTCACCAATTATATTGCTCTTCGTGTAGGTGCTCAGTTTGCTCAGGTAGGGTATTCTGATATTTATAGTAAGAATGAATACCAGCAAAGAAGAAACCTGAGCTTTAACTCCCGTATTTGGGAATTATCGCTTCAGGGAGATTTCAATTTTTACAAGTTTGTTCCCGGCGATCCGGATCATGCTTTTACTCCCTATGTGACGCTGGGGGTAGGTATTTTCAATTATGATCCTTACGCCTATCTTAATAATCAGAAGTATTTCCTGCGTGCTCTGGGAACTGAGGGGCAGGGAAGTACCTTATACCCCGACAGAAAGCCGTATGGGACCATGGCATTTTCGATACCCTTTGGTGTGGGAATTAAATATAGCCTGAAGCCCAATATCAATGTGGGTTTCGAAATTCTTCACCGCTTTACAAATACCGATTATCTGGATGATGTAAGTACCACATATGCCGGCGCCGAAGCATTTCCCCCGCTTCCGAACGGGGATCCGTCAATAGCTTTTCTCCTGCAGGATCGGTCGTATGAGAAGGGTACGCCCATTGGCGAAGCCGGCCGGCAGCGTGGGTTCAGCAAGCAAAGGGACCAGTTCATCACCGCACAGTTTACGGTTTCCTTTAATCTGAGATCTTACCGCTGCCCTTCTGTGAATTGATAATATGTCATCTTGCCTGAGGCGAGAATAAAAGTTGAAATAATGCGTAAATCCCGGGGTAGATGCTTTGAGATAGACCGGAAAATTCTTTTTTTGACTTTTGCCTTTTGAATTTTTAATTTGTAAGGAGTTCAAATTAACTTTTATCTTTGTAAGGTAACGGATTCATTTCCGGTGGAGAAGTCAGGCTTTTACCTGACTTTTTAAAATTATGAGCATTATATGTCTTTGAAGGAACAAATAAATAAAGAGAGGCTTCCCCGCCATATTGCAATTATTATGGATGGGAACGGCCGGTGGGCAAAGGAGCAGGGTCACGATCGCTTATATGGTCATTACCACGGAGTCGAAAGTGTAAGGGATATTGTGGAGGGTTGTGCTGAACTGGGTGTTGGCTATCTCACACTTTATGCGTTTTCCACCGAGAACTGGGATCGTCCGGCCTATGAGGTGAGCGGATTGATGGAGTTATTGGTTGAAACAATCAGAAAAGAAGTAGAAAAACTTAACCGAAACAATATTAAACTGCACGTGATCGGGAACATGAACATGTTACCCGAATACGCCAGCGCAGAACTTAACGAAGCACTCGAAATGACCAAATCCAACACCGGGTTGAATCTCATTATGGCGCTGAGCTACAGCAGTCGTTGGGAGATAACCAACGCGGTTAAACAAATAGCCTGCGACGTTCGCAACGGAAAGGTGGATCCGGAAAAAATAGACCACGATCTCCTTACCAAATACCTTTGTACCAGCGACTTTCCTGATCCGGAACTAATGATCAGAACCAGTGGTGAATACCGGATAAGTAACTTCCTCCTGTATCAGCTCGCATACGCTGAACTGTATTTTACTAATGTTCTGTGGCCGGAATTCAGAAAAGAAAACCTCTATGAGGCTATAATTGATTTCCAGGGCAGAGAACGTCGTTTTGGAAAAACCGGCGACCAGATTAAGGCCGAATCACCGGCAGAATTGATTTGATGCCCATTTTATGCGCCCTTTTAACAAACACTTTTGATTATTCCCCTTAATTTGCCGCTCTAATTATATGTTGATGCCAAGGAAATTAACGCTTTTAGTGCTTTTTTTGACTGCCTCCCTTACCAGTACTTTATCACTTTCCGCCCAGGAAGACACTACAAAGCCAGTATCGGTTGATCCGGCCTTAGAGGCTTTATTCAACTCAAATACACTTAAAGAGGTTATTGTTGGAAATGTTACTGTTTCAGGGAACCAAAGATATGATCCCGCTCTGGTGATATCTATAGCCGGCATCAGTACAGGCGACAGAGTTTTAATTCCGGGCAGCGATATATTCAGCAAAGCAATCACGAATATCTGGAAACAAAACCTTTTCGCGAATGTTCAGGTATATGTGACAAAGCTGGTTGGAGATACAATAGATGTGGAAATAGCAGTTACCGAACGACCTGCTCTGGCAAGTTTTAATTTTCGGGGGGTAAGAAAGTCTGAGATAGAAGAATTAAACGGAAAAACGGGATTAATCCGCGGAAGGCCTATTACCGAAAATATGAAACATACGGCCATTGAAAATATCCGCAAGTACTATAGAGGCAAAGGTTTTCTTACCACTGATGTGACGATTCTTGAAACTCCAGCACCCGGATTAACCAATGCCAACGACCTGACCCTCGTTGTTTCAAAAGGTACCAAGGTTCGGGTGAATCAGGTCAGCATCTTCGGAAATGACCGCGTTGCTGAATCGAAAATCAAAAAGCGTCTGAAGGGTACTAAGGAGATGACTCGCATTACGCTCTTCCCCAAAGAAGAAAATAGTCCCTTCGGCGTAAATGAAAAACCGTCTTTTAAGGAATATCTCAAAGAAAAAGGATTTCTTTCTCTCAGTAAAACAAAGGATTTCATAGATCCTTACTTCCGGTTTAAATTATTCAGTTCTGCGAAATTCGACGAAGAAAAATATCTGGAAGACAAGGAAAATCTTCTCAAACTGTATAACTCATTGGGTTATCGCGACGCAACTATCGTGAAAGACACTCAGTATTATTCTGCCAACGGTAATCTGAACATTGATATACTTGTTGAAGAAGGCCGGCAATACTACTTCGGAAATATAACCTGGAAAGGAAATACCAAATTTACCGATGAGCAGTTATCTCTGGTTCTTGATATCGAGAAAGGAGATATCTATAACCTCGAAACACTTAATAAAAGACTCGGAAAAGAAATGTCGCCCGAAGGCGGAGATATTACCGGTTATTATATGGATGATGGTTACCTCTTTTTCCGTGTAGATGCGATTGAGACTGCAGTGTATAATGATACCATTGATTTTGAAATCAGAATCATGGAAGGGCCACAGGCTACCATCAAGAATGTAAATATTACCGGAAATGATAAAACCAAGGAATATGTAATCCGCCGAGAATTGCGTACAGTTCCCGGAGAGAAATTTAACCGTACAAATCTGATCCGGTCTAACAGAGAAATTGCTAACCTCGGATTCTTCAATCAGGAAAATATTCAGATCGAACCTGTTCCAAATCAGGACGACGGTACAGTGGATATTAATTTCGGAGTTGAAGAAAAGTCTTCGGATCAACTGGAATTGTCAGCCGGATGGGGTGGAGGAATCGGCTTGACCGGTACACTCGGGGTTTCATTCAATAACTTCTCTATAAAGAATATATTTAACAAGGAAGCATGGGATCCGTTACCGACGGGAGATGGACAAAAACTGAGTCTGCGTGTGCAGTCGAACGGCCGGGCCT
>DATCKB010000029.1:0-1995 GCA_036562505.1 Parasegetibacter sp.
GTTATTACTCAGACAGGGTAAACTGTCTAAATGGTTTAGCGGAATCGGACAGGAAGCTATTTCCGTCGGCGCAACAATGGCAATGTCTTCCTCCGAATGGATTCTTCCCCTTCACCGTAACCTGGGTGTTTTTACTTCCAGAAATTTACCTCTTTATAAATTATTTCTTCAGTGGCAGGGTTTGAAAGATGGATTCAGTAAAGGAAGAGAAAGAAGTTTCCATTTCGGAACCCGCGAACATCATATCTGCGGAATGATTTCCCATCTCGGTCCGCAACTGGCTGTCGCAGACGGAATTGCTTTAGCTCATACCATAAAAGAAGAACAAAAAGCTACCCTGGTTTTCACGGGCGATGGCGGTACCAGCGAAGGTGATTTTCATGAAGCACTTAACGTGGCATCAGTTTGGAATTTACCGGTGATTTTTCTAATAGAAAATAATGGATACGGACTCAGTACTCCGGTGGAAGAGCAGTACCGCTGTAAAGCATTGGTCGACCGTGCTGCGGGTTATGGTATGGAAGGTGTGCAGATAGACGGAAACAATGTGCTTGAGGTATATGATACTCTCACTGGCGTAAGAGATTATTGTATTCGGAATAAAAGACCATATCTGATTGAATGCATGACATTCAGAATGCGGGGACATGAAGAGGCCAGCGGTATAAAATATGTGGATCCGAAATTGCTCGAAGCCTGGGCACTGAAAGATCCTATTTCAAATTACAGGAAATACCTCCTCGAAGAAAATGTGCTAAGTGCTGCCGACACAGAGAAAATTGAACACGAATTACGGTTATATATAGACGAAGAATGGAACCTCGCTTCACAGTATCCCGGAATAATACCAGAAACAAAAGAAGAGCTCGCTGATGTATATGCTCCGGTAAATCCTGAGAGGGAAAATGATCAATCTGAAGTAACTTCAGAAACCCGGGAGAAACGAATGATTGACGCCATAAGCGAAGGGCTGGATCAGGCTATGGAAAAATATCCGAATCTGGTTTGTATGGGTCAGGATATCGCCGGCTATGGGGGTGCGTTTAAAATTACCTCAGGGTTGGCAGATAAATACGGTCAGCATAGAGTAAGAAATACTCCGCTTTGCGAAAGTGCTATATTAGGCGCAGCACTGGGATTGAGCATAGAAGGGTATAAATCGATGGTCGAAATGCAGTTTGCTGATTTTGTAAGCAGCGGATTTACACAGATTGTAAATAATCTGGCTAAAGCACATTACCGCTGGGGGCAAAATGCTGACGTAGTAATTAGAATGCCTACCGGTGCAGGAGTCGGTGCGGGTCCTTTCCATTCGCAGAGTAATGAAGCGTGGTTTATACATACTCCCGGCCTGAAGGTGGTTTATCCATCAACACCCGAAGATGCAAAGGGTCTGTTGCTTGCATCATTCAGTGATCCCAATCCGGTTATGTTTTTTGAGCATAAGGCATTGTACAGAAGTGTTTCGGGTGCGGTTCCCCGTGAGATGTATGAAACACCAATCGGGAAAGCCCGTGTGGCACAGGAGGGCGACGACTTAACGATCATTACTTATGGAGCCGGGGTGCACTGGGCAGAAGAATATATTAAGCAGGAACATATTTCTGCATATTTACTCGATCTGCGTACCTTATTACCACTTGATTATGACGCAATTCGACGGGCGGTGCTGGCAACGGGCAAAGTGCTGGTGTTGCATGAAGACACATTGATAGGCGGAATAGGTGGAGAAATCAGTGCTTGGATCACAGAACATTGTTTTGAATGGCTTGATGCACCGGTGATCAGATGTGCGTCGCTGGATACACCTGTTCCTTTTAATACTGATCTTGAAAAGAATTTCCTGGCTAAATCACGACTGGCTGAATCAGTTCAGCGTCTGCTGAGTTACTAGTCCAACGGATATGCAGTTTCCCTTTTTATTTCTTCCATAACAAACGAACTCTGCACATTTTCAATGTTATCGATAGCGGAAAGTTTGTTGATGACGAAATC
>DATCKB010000045.1:0-6982 GCA_036562505.1 Parasegetibacter sp.
CATCTTTAATACTCATTTTTGCAGCCATTGTACCATAGGTGATGATTTGGGCCACCTGGTTTTTGCCGTATTTTTTCACTACATAATCGATTACCCTTTGCCTGCCTTCATCATCAAAATCCGTATCGATATCGGGCATACTTTTCCGGTCGGGGTTGAGAAAGCGCTCAAACAGCAGATTATATTTAATGGGATCAATATTGGTAATCCCGATGCAATAGGCTACAACGCTCCCCGCAGCTGATCCACGACCAGGTCCGACAAACACACCCAGATCTCTGCCCGCCTGTATAAAGTCGCTCACAATCAGGAAATACCCCGCAAACCCCATGGTTTTGATAGTAAATAACTCGAAATCGATACGTTCAGTAATTTCCGGAGTAAGTTCAGTATAACGTTTATGCGCACCTTCGTAGGTCAGGTGTTTCAGATATTCCCACTGGTTCAGATTATTATCATCGTGAATCCGGAACTCGTCAGGAATCGGGAAGGCAGGCAGCATAATATCCTTCTTCAGATTCAGTAATTCCACACGTTCCACCACCATAGCAGTATTGGTGATGGACTGGGGAATATCGCTGAAGAGCGATTTCATTTCTTCCGTTTTCTTAAAATAAAACTGATCGTTTGGAAATTTGAATCTGCGGTTTTTTACGGCCACCTCATCATTCACAAAGTCATCAAACCCGGGTGTACTTTGCTTTTCACCGGTATTGATGCAAAGAAGAATATCGTGAGCGTTAAAATCGTCACGATCTGTATAATGACTGTCATTTGTTGCTATCACCGGTACATTGTACTTCTTAGAGAACTTAAGTAGGACAGCATTAATAATTTCCTGTTCTTTGAGGTTATGCCGCTGAAGTTCGATAAAAAAATCTTCTCCGAATAAATCGAGCCACCATTTAAATTCTTTTTCAGCGGCATCTTCGCCGTCGTGCAGAATTTTCTGTGGTACGTAAGCCCCAATACAGCAGGTGGTAGCTATCAGGCCTTCATGGTATTTTTCAATAAGTTCTTTATCAATACGAGGATATTTGCTGTATAACCCCTCAGTATAACCGAGAGATGTGAGTTTGATCAGATTCCCGTACCCTACACTGTTTTTAGCCAGAAGTACCTGGTGATAACGCAGGTCTTTCTGATCCTTGGTAAAAGTCTTACGGTGGCGGTCTTCCACCACATAAAATTCGCAACCCACAATTGGTTTAACCTTGAGAGATCCGTCTTCGTTTTTATGTTTATAAGCCTCGGCTACAAATGAAAATGCTCCAAACATATTACCATGATCAGTAATAGCAAT
Organism: Parasegetibacter sp.; assembly: GCA_036562505.1. GTDB lineage: Bacteria > Bacteroidota > Bacteroidia > Chitinophagales > Chitinophagaceae > Parasegetibacter. Next base: position 1,304 of record DATCKB010000045.1, read on the forward strand.
GGTAGGCATTTTATCATCGATAGCTTTTTTGTATAATGAAGAAATGGATGCGGCCCCGTCTAACAGCGAATACTGCGTATGTACATGCAAATGCGAAAAATCCATTCAGTTGAAATTTTCGTTCAAAAGTAATTATATTTACAGCAATACCCGACCCTGAAATCTACCGTAACCAATCAGCCTGATTTTATAAATCTTTATTATATCAATAACTGATTCACAGTGAATCATTATGAATGATTTACGGATAAAAACCTTATTTTTACGACAACTTATTTGTGACACAAAAAGTTTCTGATGAAAAACCTGATCTATGTCCTGCCATTAATGGCACTTTTGACCAGCTGTGTATCGTTAAAATCTTCACAATCTATTCGCTCAGAAAATGCACCTATGCGTTCCGATGAAGAGCAGAATAAAGTTATACAACCGAAGTTTATTGAACACCTTACGTTAAACCTGCAGGCAAAAACCTCTAAATACTCCACTAATACAGAAAGAATCGAAAAGCGCATAATCGAAACCGAAATCAAATCGGAAATCGAAGAATTGTCACCGGTTCAGTTTAAATATGCGATTCTGATGGATATTCCGGTTGAGGAAGTAAAACAATTCAATAACCTTGATCTGCTTGAAGAGTGGTATGGCATACCCTACAAATACGGTGGTGAAACAAAAAAAGGTATTGATTGCTCGGCTTTTGTTGTCACTTACATGAGTGTTTTATATGGGTTGAGTTTACCAAGAACCAGCAGAGAACAATTCGAGCGATCAAAGCATATCACTAAGCCTTATCTGACCGAAGGTGATCTGGTATTTTTCAGGACCCGTAAGGGAAGGCAGATTTCTCACGTAGGAATATACCTGAAAAATGACAAATTTGTACATGCCTCGTCGTCGGAAGGAGTCACGATCAGCAGCCTCACCGATTCTTACTGGAAATCCAGGTATGCAGGTGCAGGGCGGGTGATTAACCATTCACTCTGAAATTTTTGAGTTTAGCCGGTATTAATAATATCGGTAAATCGTTCGGCCGGAGTTAAGCGGAAAGCGTTAGGGCATAAAGCAAACCAAAATTATGGAGATTGTTCACGTAAGCGCAGAATGCTATCCGGTAGCCAAAGCAGGCGGACTTGCTGATGTTGTTGGTGCATTACCGCGATATCAGGAAAGGGAAGGTCATACCTGCAAGGTGGTGATGCCGATGTACCGCGTAAAATTTCTTTCAGATAATGAATGGGATCTTGCTCATAAAGGAGAAGCCCTTCTCGGAAATAATCTCTTTCAATACAGTATCATTAAGGAAAAAAACCGCATAACCGGTTTTGATCTGTTTCTCGTCGACATAAACGGGCTGCTGGATCGTGAAAGGATTTATGGTTATCCTGATGATATCGAGCGCTTCGTTGCTTTTCAGATTGCAGTAACCGACTGGATTTCGAAATGGGTTCACCGACCCGATATCATCCATGTTCACGACCATCATACTGCCCTGATTCCATTTATGATGCAGCACTGCTATGCTTATCATCATCTGGCATCTATTCCTACTATTTTAACTGTCCATAATGCACAGTATCAGGGGTGGATAGGTTGGGAAAAACAATACCTGATTCCGGCGTTCGATTCCTGGAAGGGCGGGTTACTCGACTGGAGTGGTTCGATTAATTCGCTTGCCACGGGCATAAAATGTGCCTGGAAAGTCACAACTGTTAGCTGGAGCTATCTGGAGGAATTGCAACAACAGGCAAACGGACTGGAACTGTTGTTTTCAGCAGAAAAAGCTAAATGTTCCGGAATATTAAACGGAATTGATACCGAGGTGTGGAATCCTGCAACCGATAATTTTCTGAAGAAAAAATATTCTGTGGAAAATTTCCGGAAAGGAAAGGAAGCAAACAAAAAATTAATCTGCAGGGAGTTCAGTCTTGACCCCGCCAAACCATTATTTGTATTTATCGGCAGACTGGTGGGTGAAAAAGCAGCCGATATCCTGCCTGAAGCAATAATGGATGCTTTTCAGTATATTGGAAGAGAATTGAACATCATGGTTCTGGGAAGCGGCGAACCCGGAATTGAGGAAAAACTTCTATCGTTAAAATCCATATCGCAGAATGATTATGCCGTACACATCGGATACAATGAAGTGTTGAGTCATCAGCTTTATGCAGGTGCCGACTTTCTTTTGATGCCGAGCAGGGTTGAACCATGCGGACTCAATCAGATGTATTCCATGAAATATGGAACCGTGCCGTTGGTTCGTAATACGGGTGGACTAAAAGACACAATTATCGATATTAATGAGTGGCAGGGGTATGGCATCAAGTTTGAACATGCCGATGTGGGAGACCTGACCCATGCATTGTTCCGGGCACTGAATCTTTATAAAGATCAGAAGAATATGGATGAAATCGTTTCGTACATGATGCATCTGGATTTCAGCTGGGGAAAGAGTGCAAAACAGTATCTGGATCTGTATGAGTCGGTCATCTGAATCAGATCAGTTTAAAACATTAAGAATTCAATAAAAAGCATACAATGAGTGCATCAGTTCTGGCAGTAATACTTGGTGGTGGTGCCGGCACCCGCCTATATCCGTTAACTGCTACCCGTAGCAAACCTGCTGTCCCTATAGCAGGGAAATACAGACTGGTGGACATTCCGATTTCCAACTGCATGAACTCTGGCATCAACCGTATGTTCGTGCTCACTCAGTTTAACTCAGCTTCTCTGAATAAACATATAAAGAACACCTATCACTTCAGTATTTTCAGTACAGCCTTCGTTGATATTCTTGCTGCTGAACAAACTCCCGATAACCCATCCTGGTACCAGGGCACTGCTGATGCAGTACGCAAATCACTGCGGCATTTGCAGCAACATGAAGCCGATTATATTCTCATCCTGTCGGGAGATCAGCTATATCAGATGGATTTTATGGAAATGATTAATAAGCACATTGAAAGCGGGGCAGAAATTTCCGTTGCTACCATTCCCGTGACTAAACGGGTTGCATCTGATTTCGGCATTATGAAAACAGACGAAAACAATATGATTACTGCTTTTATCGAAAAGCCGAAAGGTGATGCACTTCTGTCTGAATGGGTAAGTGATACTGGTGAGGAAATGAGAAAGCAGGGCAAGAATTATCTGGCCTCCATGGGAATTTATATTTTTAACCGGAAACTGATGTTCGATATTCTGACCGAATATAACAAGAACGACACTGATTTCGGCAAGGAAATTCTTCCCAAATCAATAGGCATTCACAAAATCGTAAGCTACCAGTACGAAGGTTATTGGACCGATATCGGGAATATCCATTCTTTTTTTGAGGCAAATCTCGATCTCACTAAAGAATTGCCGGAGTTTAATTTATTCGATAATTCAAAGGCGATTTATACACGTGCCAGGATGCTTCCCCCCGCTAAAATCAGCGGTACAACACTGGAAAAGACAGTCATTGCAGAAGGTTCAATTATCAATGCCTCACGCGTTGAACAGTGTATTATCGGTATAAGGTCAAGAATCGGATATGGATCAACTTTAGTAAGTTCTTACATCATGGGGAACGACTATTACCAAACCCTCGACGAAATAGAACAATCCACCCGGATGGGAATTCCGCTGATGGGAATAGGTGCGAGGTGTTATATCAGAAATGCAATCATTGATAAAAACTGCAGAATCGGAAATGATGTTAGGATTAACGGAGGGGCTCATCTTGCAGATACCGATCACGCTTTATATACCATCAAAGACGGTGTGGTGGTAATTAAAAAAGGTGCAGTAATTCCCGACGGATTTGTAATCAGTTAAACAGCAAATTGGATTACTGAAAAAGTAATCTGTTATCTAAACCGATTTTGCATACAATCTGCTGATTCTATAATTGCGGTTCGAAACCAAATGGGATGGATCCCGCAAATTTCCGGAAGAAAAATATCAGCCTGATACCGTGATTATAGCAGCGAAAAAATTTGCATATGCTTTCCTTGCATATTAGTTTTGTTCTCGTCTTCATTCGCGAATACAATAATCACCAATCAGTTTAAGGCTTTAAGGGTTGTGGCTGACTACCACAGCGGGCTTTCTGTTGCCCGACAAAAGTCGATGTCGAACAGAAGTAGCATCAGGAGCAGGCTTTTACCTGCGAGGGAATACCTGTATGCCCGTGCAGCAATGCACTCAAGATCAGATTTTTCATTCTTAAATACTATTTTATGAAGTTTACAGTACAGAACAAACTTCAATTCAGTCCGATTCCGGATGCTGAACTGGCGGATATTTCCGGCGGGTTTATTCCGCTGCTTGTAATTGGAGTATGTGCACTCATGGCAGGATGCGTTCAAACCAATCAGCAAAACGGTCAGGGAAATTCGCAGATAAATTCGATGAATAACGGACAGTCAATCGGCGACTCCACAACAAATAAGAACGACGCTAATCTCAAGCTGCTTCCAAAATAATCTGTTAATCCCAAAACCTTTAAATATGACTGCTTTGAGTATGTTCCAGCCAATTCCTATTGAAGAAATGCAGGATATATCCGGAGGATTTATTCCCTTATTGGTACTTGGAGTAGCTGCTCTTGTAGCAAGCTGCAATAGCCAGAAAAACAACCAGGGAGGTGATCACAACCGTCAAATTAACCTTCAATATAACGGAACTTATCCGGATACCATCATCATTTCGAGCGGTGGTGTAAGAGACACCATCATTAACAAGTAAACAGGATAACCGGGGGTAGTATCATTAACTGATACACCCTCTGTTTAAACATCCCATGATTCAAAAGAAGAGCTGACCGTTGCTGTTCAGAAGTTTAATGTTATCAAAATAGACTGACTTATAATTAGGATTAAATGAAAAAAAATTTTCTCCGAGCAATAATCTGGATGACGTTTTTCAATTTGCTGGATATGATCAGCACCTGGTATAGCATGCCGGATCTTTATTTTGAAGCCAACCCAATCGTTGCTAAATACAAACTGGGCTGGCCCGGTTTACTGACCGTAGTTTTTCTCTGGCAAGGCTTTTATACAGTAATCGTCTGGTTTCGCTGTTATAAATTTACCCCACGGGATTATTCTGCAAAAAAGAACAACCGTTTCATTCACCTGCTTGGCATATATTTTTCAGGTAGTACACTTAGTATGAAAAAATGGAAATGGAAGGAATGGAAGGAAAGCTCATATGCACTGCTTAATTATCTGGGATTTTATTTCCCGATTATTTACTGCTCCAGCAAACTATTAGTAAGCATCTCTAACTTCAACCTTGGGATAGTCATTCGTCATTCAAAAGTGGAGTATTTACCAAATGGTTGGGCAACCTTTCACATCAACACCGATAATTTTTTATATACCTCAAAATTCGGAAGAAAGATGGCTGAATTCGCAGATCTTTCATTTGAAGCATTTGATAAATTTCATTCTCTGTCGCTGACGGCATGCGGATTAATTATCCTGATTTATTTCGTAAGGAAAGAATGGAAACGGGCCCGAAGTTTTCCAATTGGGAGTCCGGAAGGCAAGGAGGCAGCGGAATCGCATTTGACCGTCGTCTGAACTTATTCCGTAACTTCAAACTTAACAACAGATTACCCGCAATCATATGGCAGCATCGTCAAAAAATAAGGACAAAGAATGTTCTGAGCATATTTTTGCCGGAAATAAA
>DATCKB010000066.1:0-7198 GCA_036562505.1 Parasegetibacter sp.
CCCGTTGATCCTGTGGGAGTTGCTACAATTAATCCGTCGGCCCAATAGGTGTTCAGAAATTCTCCGTTCAGATAGGTATGAATCTTAATCATCGGAGCAATATCCCGCTTATGTATGGAAAACTCATTTAATGCATAAGGAACATCGTTAAAAAGGGGAATATTGGCGTCCAGATGAATTAATGTTCTCCGATCGATGACATAGGTCCGATGAACCAGTGCATCTACTGCCATAAGCATGAATTCCTTACCCATGCTCGCCAGAAATCCCAGCCTTCCGAAATTGATCCCCAGAACCGGAATATTCTTGTTCCGTACCAAAGCAACTGTATCCAGTAATGTGCCATCTCCACCAAGACTCACCAGGCAATCGACTTCATCATCCAGATCATAAAAATCGTGAAAAACGCGGCAGGAATCAGGAAGGTTGATATGATCTTTTATCTGATTGAAAAACGGCTGAAAAATTACCGGTTCGATATTTCTTGCATTCAGAGCGTCTATAAGAGACTGCACTTCGGTTCGGGTTTCAAAGTCAATTACCCGGCTGTAAATAGCAACTTGCATCCGAATTTTGTTTGTTGGTTTTAACAGCAGTGCTCTTTTCGGAACGTCAAAAGCCCCCCCTGTTGTGTAAAAATAGTCCGTTTTGGCCAAATTGATTAAAGCTGTATTCAAAACTGATTACAAAATCGTACAGGGTTAGTACGTCAATCCCGAAACCAGCGCTTTTCAGCAAACGGTTATTCATGCGGTTACCGCGGTCATTTCCGTTATCACGCGTATATGCATAGCCAAAATCAGCATAGGTTTTGATAAAGAAGCGGAAAGGAACTTTTTCGAGGTTCGATTTAAGTGGGTTATTTATGGAAAATTCGAATAGTTTTCTCCTCAGGGTTGATCGGGTTACAAAACCAGCAACTCCATCAATTACGTAGTATTCCATTCCTCTCATAACCCGTTCACCATAACCCAGAAGTTCCCGTGCATAAAAGGGCTGATCAAAAGGCAACCGGAGAGAACCGATAAATTCTACACTGAATGAAGATTTACGTGAAAGGCGGGTGTTGTAACTACCATGTGCACTCAGCTGCCAGACATTGTATTTATCGGAGAATCCCTGCTTGGAGATTGTAGCCTTACCCAATAACCCTTCCTGCGGATAGGGCAGGTAGTCTACACTTTGATAGTCGATGCTATAAGCCAGTTCGGGAATCCGCACTCTGGATCTTCCTCCGCCGAAATAATCAGGATTTAATTTGGCAATGGTGTCTTCAACCTTTTCGTCGGTATAAATGAACTGAAAAGTATGCCTCGTTTTAATAGCTGGCCGGTAAACATAATCAAGATTGAACCGTGTGGTTTTTTTAATAAAACGGTCATCCTTGTAAAACGCCTGCCGGTCGTTCACCGTAGCATAATTCACCTCTCTGTTTGTGCTGTAAGAAAACCCGATATTGTAACCATGTTTGAGTGAATTGTCAGCATAGGGTTGTTCATATCCGATTTCAATCTGCCGCGTGTAGCCATTCACCAGCCAGAGTTTGATCCTGTCCTTCCGACCGGTAACATTAAGGTAGTTGAACTTCAGTCCGTAGTTCACTCTATCCAGACTACGTTTCTGTTCCACCCACCATTGGTTAATATTCCTGTCTACCAGATTGAAATAAGGAATTGGAAATATATACCAACGTTCTGTCACGTCGACCAGTACATCCACGTTATATCCTTCAAAGCTTTTTAGTGCAACAATCACATCGTGAAACAGTGAGGTATTCATTAGGAGCTGGCGGGCTTCTTCAAAATGACTAACCAGTTGATTCAACGCTACTTCATCACCTTTCTTAAAAGGAAGCTCCCTTTCGATGACATAAGCTTTGGTTTTCTTATTTCCTGTAATATAAATATCCCTGATTACAAATGGAGTAGGAACTGAAACAGTATCTTCAGTACGCTGTGGTACTATATTCAGTTCGGTAGTATCATGAATAACAGGCGATTTGATTTTTTGCTGGGCCAGAACCCACAGGCAGGGCATACATACCAAACAAAACACTAATCCATATTTCTTCACAAGTAGCTGCATGTAAATTTCGAAAGTCAGTTAAAGATAAGGCTTTAGGATACTCAACAAGAAGTGCCTTAAAATTTTGTGGGAACTTTTAGAGACTGAGATAATTCATGAGATGATCATAATTATCTTTTAATTCATTTACATACAACTCGTCACCACAATAATATTTCACATTGTATTCGAACCGCTGGAAAGTGGCTACAATGTCTGATATTTCAAATTTATTTACTTTGATCAGTACCAGAAATTCACCGGTGAGTGAATCGGTGGAAGTATTTAGTTGCGTAATAAACGCATCGTTGGTTTCCACCAGCCTGCCTAACTGGCTGAATGAATAATCGTGGCGATCCATAGATAGAACGATTAATCCACCTTTCTCTCCCACTCCGGTATATCGTGCGATCTGATGAAGGAGATCATTTCCTGTAATAGTTCCCAGAAATACACCATCAGCTTCGGTAACAGCTATGGTACTCAGATTTTTTTCCACCATTATACGAAGTGTTTCGAAAATGTGCAGGTTACCCTGAACCGAAACAAATGAAAAAGATTCCTGTAACCGGGAAACCGGAGAATTTTCGTCGTTAACATCCATCAAATCCTCTTCGCTTACTGTACCGGCCAGTTTATCTCCCTTAACCACAGGCATATGCGCAATATGAAAATCAGCCATGTATTGGAGGGCCCGCTGAATACTGTCGTGCATGTCTAGTCTGGGAACTGTGCCTGATATGATATTTCTGTTTAACACTGCTTCTGGTTTTAATCCTGAAAAATCCTGCTTTATTTAATCTTCCTTCCTCAGAATGCTGAGGTCACCGTTCTTCACTGAACAGGGTGTCAGTTAACAGACGAAAAAAATCATGCAATGGCTGCCGGATGATTCAGTTTTTTCAAAAATTTATTCAAAATTTCGTTGAATTCATCCGGAACTTCCATCATTGGGGCGTGACCGCATTTATCTATGAAGTGCAGTTCGCTGTTAGGAATAAGCCGATGGAATTCCCTCGCCACAAAAGGTGGGGTAATGGTATCATTGTTCCCCCATACCAGCAGAGTTGGCTGCTTGATTTGATTAAGCTCCTCACCAAGATTGTTTCTGATGGCACTTTTGGCAAGCGCTATTATTTTTATCACCTTTATCCGGTTGTTGGTAATCTCAAATACTTCGTCAACCAGTTCTTTTGTGGCTATTTTTGGATCGTAAAAGGTTAATTCGGTTTTCTTTTTGATATATTCATAATCACCCCGCTTGGGATAGCTGTCACCCATACCATTTTCAAATAACCCGGAACTCCCTGTTAAAATCAGCGATTTAATACGTTCAGGATGTTTCAGGACATGGACCAGGGCTACATGACCACCCAGTGAATTACCCAGCAAATGAATATTGGTATATCCGCGGGCTTCTATAAATTTCTGTACGTGTTTTTGCAGGCCGCCGACAGAAGTATGGAATATATCCAGATCAAACAGTGGCAAAAGAGGAACTACAACTTTGTATTTTTTTTTAAAGAACTCTATCAGATCACGAAAGTTACTTAATGCACCAAAAAGGCCATGCAGCAGCAGCAACGGCTCTCCCTCACCTTCTTCAAGAAATTTGAACTTTTCGTATTGTTTAATCTCGTAATTCATCTTTTGTTTTGTTCTTATGCACGCAATACAGTCGCTAAAATAATCGATTTAACCCAAAAAAACACTGAATTCGCTGATAAGGTAAAGAGGAATTTTCGTTCTGCTCTTTTTGCAATTATACACTAAATTATTTTTGAAAATCAATCTCATAAGCCGGAAGACAATCCTTCAAAGAAATCTTCCAGCGTTGTGAACATGTCCCGGAAAAACGGAATAATTCGCCCGAAACTATCCATTATAGCAGGAGCAAGCGGCTCCAGCCACCTGTAAATAATCGAATCATTTACAACTTCTTCTTTCAGTAGCCCGGTCTGATTAGCGAAAAACAGCAATATGCTGTAGATCATACAATACAGCAATATATAAAGAACTATCCCTCCCAACCGGTTCAACCATCCCAGCATAGCCAGTTTCACTGTTTTTTCCAGAATTTTCCCGACCCAACGAACCAGCATGATCGAAATTATCATCACGAGGATAAAAGAAAATACTGGTAGCCAGACACCTGAGATTTTCGTTTGTGTTTCCATGTAAGCAGCAACCACAGAGGATAATTTAAGAGCCGCTGCCAGCCCCACAAACATGGCTATCACAGAAAAAATGGCAATTATCAGGCCGCGGTTGATGCCTTTGAAAATGGCTATTACCATCAGGCCGAAAAAAATAATATCGATAACCATTGGGCTAAGCTACCTATTTGGATAAAAGCTCCTTTACGATAGCAGAAATAGCTTTCCCGTCTGCTTTTCCGGCGAGGGATTTCGTAGCAACCCCCATTACCTTACCCATATCGGCAGGCGAATTCGCTCCGGTAGTAGCAATAATTTCTGAGATAGTATCCCGCAGCTCTTCCTCACTTAATGGCTTTGGTAAAAACTTTTCTATTATTTCTATTTCTTCCTTTTCCTTTTCAGCCAGGTCAGGACGATTTTGTTTTTCATAGATCTCGAGCGAATCCCGGCGTTGCTTCACCAGTTTTTGCAACAATTTAAGTTCCTCATCCTGGGAGATTTGTCCACCAGCACCTTCTGCTGTTTTAGCATTGATAATAGCTGCCTTAATCGCCCGCAGAGCGCGTAATGATTTTTCATCCTTGGCCAGCATGGCAGCCTTCATTTCATTCATAACAGTTTGTTCCAATGCCATATAGTAGGTTTTTTTCAGTTAAGAATAGTCTTTATTACCGGGCCTATTTGTTCTGCTCCAGTTGAGATTCCCTGAATTTCCTATAAAATTCGCGGGCGTATTCTTTCATACCTGCAGCCAGTTCTTCATTCTGGGTAGCACGCTTGTAAGTATCTGCCATGGTCATGATTGTCTGATAGAAGAAATCGCTCATCTCATCTACCATCATGTCTTTTGTCCATAAGTCAATTCGGAGGGCAGATTTATCTGCTCCGTCCCAAAATGCAAGCATCATAGCCTTTGCATCTACCGGTTCTTCCACAGAACTGTCGGTAGCTTTCCAGCTGATATTGGCGGGTATTTTATTTTCGTCGAGTGAAACGTTGATAAGTATCTGCGATTGATGCGACATAAATTAGAGTTATCATACAAAGATAAATCATTACTACGGCTTCTGCATCCTGAGGTTCTTAGTCAGGAACTCCACAAGTCCGGATCCCTCCAGTTTTTTCACGGTCTCTGAACCGGATTTAATCAGAAAAGAACGCAGATTTTCATCCTTAAATATAGTCATCATACAAGCTGTAAGTTGATCCTCATTATTCTTTTCAAAATAAAGAACTGATTTTTCCGCTGCCATTTTATGACCGAGGTCATCCACACAAATCACAGGAATCATCGTATGCATGGCATCTGCGGGAAAAATATTCCCGGGCTGTTTATCTAAAACTATCAGCGCATACGCGGCCGGCAACAGCATGCCCGAAAGTGTAGTTGCGGGCTGATCGAATAGATGCAACTCCTTCCTGAATTTATAAGTATCAATAAGTGAGGATGCTTTTTCTGAACGTTTCCCATAACAGAGCAAAACCAGTTTCATATTACTGTGCTGCCTTTTTTTAAACCTGCTGAAAGCTTTCAGCAAAAACTTTATTTTCTCTGTGTCCTTCCAGTTTATTTCAGAGAGAAAAAACTCCCTGCCATCAGTAAATTTCTTTTTTACTGCGTTTTTTTCTTCCCAATCTAATGGTTGAAAATCCCATCCTGAAACGGGCATTCTGAATTCTTCAACTAAAGTTCCGGCAATTGGGAAAATGGCTGATAATTTTCCGGAAGTGTAAAAAAATAGCTGTGGCCGCTCCTTTCTGATTACGCGGGGTAGTTTAACGTACTTATACCATAGCCGCGAAATCCGGTTTTTCCCCGGATTAAGCAGCTTGAACTCAATTTTTGGTGAATCGGTGATTAAATCTGCTATATTTTTATTATTCAGAATGATCGTCCACCGGTTTTTGCTATTTATATCCTCTTTCAGCCTTTCCAGAAAAAAGCGAATTTTTGCGTGCTGATGCGGCTCATCTTCAAGTGTATTCGTATCTAAAAAAATATTCATTGGTGAAGCTTCCCGGTTTTTATGTTTTTTCTTACTTGTCAAAGGTAATGAACCATCAATCTTCAGCCCTGAAAATGCAATATGCACGGTAAATTAACGTTAATAGTTGTTGATTGTAATTTCTGATCCTGCCCTGAACATCCGCGTGAGGGGCTGTGGAAAATACGATCGGTAAAATCAGGTAGTTTCACCTTGTAACAAAGCATAGAAGCTGTTTAATTTTACCCGTTTTTAATCCGGTTTCTTGAAAATCCAAACGATGTCCCTATGAAACAACTCTACGTGCGAGTTTTATTGTTGTCGGTGTTAAGTTCTTTTGTTGTTCATCAATATACTGCTGCGCAGTGTAACTGCTCGGGAGGTGTTCCGGCAACACCTATAGAACACAGGTTTGAGTTAGCACCTACTGATGCACCCACCTCTCAGCTAATCTTCCCTCAGTTTGATGCGTCCATTGGCACCCTTACCTGTATTGTGTTCAGAGATACTATTCACGGAACCACAACAACTACTGTAAGAAACAAAGCTGGTTTTCCGGTGGAATACACGTTCCTGCTGACGGTAAGTAATACATTTAAAGGCCCCGGGGGAAGTTTTACTCATATTCAGCCGGTAAGTACAACCTATGGTCCTGACGTGTTAGACACATACGGAGAGCCCGGAGATATTATTACCTACGGTCCGGATCCGTTATTCGAGGATTTGATTGGTGTAATAAATCTCAACACTTCCTTAAGCCCCTATATCGGCACAGGTAATGTAATTATTGAATACTCGATCAACGGAGGTGTAATCTCGCTGGATGGCGGATTAAACTACGAATTTGATGTGGAGACGATTTATTCGGGTAGTTTCAGCTTAACCTATTACTGGTGCCCTGCAAGTCCGCTTAACAATAATATCCGCAACTTCGCCGCCTACAATAAAGACGGACTGGTTCACCTGAGCTGGTTCGGTGCCGATGAAATA
>DATCKB010000096.1:0-2178 GCA_036562505.1 Parasegetibacter sp.
AGACGGCAAGATATATGAGATAAGTGAGCTTGTGAAGTCTATTTCATACACAGATAAGCTGAATGACGGATGTAGCAAGCTCGAATTTTCTTATATAGATGATGACTTGAAAATACAAAATGGTAGCGTGGTCCGATTTAGATATGATGGGGCAGATATCTTCTACGGCTATGTGTTCAAGCATGTACAGAATAAAGTTAAAAAGATCACGGCCACTGCTTATGACCAGCTTCGCTACTGTAAAGCAAAAGACACTATTGTGGTAAAAAATGATACGGTTGACAGCCTTGTGCGAAAAATGTGCAACTATTTTAACCTGAAAACCGGAACGCTCGCTAACACCGGCTATAAACTGCCGACTAGCGTACAGGACGACAAGACCTGGCTGGACATCATCTATTCGGCCATCGACGAAACCCTCAAAAATACCGGCAGATGGTATTGCCTGCGTGACGAATTCGGTTATGTGGCCCTTCGCGAACTGCAGGAGCTGCAGCTTGACCTTGTGCTTGGCGATGAGAGCCTGGCTTATGATTTTGAGTATGAGAAGACCATCGACGATAATTTCTATAACCAAATCAAGATAGTTTCCGACAATGAGGCCACAGGTAAGCGCGATGTCTATATCACTCGGGACAGCGGTTCAATTGCTAAATATGGCCTTTTGCAATATTTTGAAGTACTGGACAAGAATTATAACCCAGCACAGGCAAAAGCCAAAGCTGATGCACTCTTACGACTTTATAATCGAGAAGTCGAAACCTTGGAATTATCTTGTCTGGGTGACGTAAGAGTGCGGGCGGGAACCAGCTTTTTCGGCCAGATTGAGGATATAGAGTTGAATAGGCGACTAATTGTTAGGGAAGTAACCCATGAATTTATTCCGGTCCATACCATGCGTGTGGAAGTGATGCTATGATAAACGAAATTAAAAATATAATTCAAAACTACATCAACAATGCAAAACTATGCTGCCTTATGGTTGGCACAGTAACAAGTGACGGTATAAGGGTGAGCGATAAGCTCACCATCCCCAACGAATTAATTGTAGGTAATCTCAAGAAAAATTTGTGTGTTGGCCAAAAAGTGAGGCTCCTGCGCAATCATGGTGGCCAGCAGTTCTACATTCTGGAGGTGATCTCTGAATGATACCACGGAGTAGTATTGATATTGAGCTGGCCACAGAAGAAAACGCCGAAACTAGCAGAACATACAAAATAACAGGCAATAGAATTCAGGGCTATACTGACGGATTGGAGGCTCTCAAACAAGCTATATATAAAGTCCTCAATACCGAAAGGTATGAGTATCCGATATACAGCTTTAACTATGGGATTGAGTTGGAAAATTTGATTGGGAAAGATCCTATCTATGTCCAAATTGAGCTAAAAAGGCGGATTCGGGAATGCCTCCTGAAGGACGATAGAATTACAGAGGTCGATAACTTTCAATTTGAGGTTAATGGGGATGAAATAAAATGCACGTTCGATGTTCATAGCATATATGGCGATTTGACGGCCTCTAAAGAGGTGAAGATTTAATGTTCGAGGATATGACGTATGAAAATATATTAAATGATATGTTGAGTAGAGTGCCCTCTAACGTGGACAAGCGAGAGGGCTCTATTATTTATGATGCGTTAGCTCCTGCAGCTTATAAATTGGCCGAAGCATATTTCATGCTGCGAAATTATGTTGACCTATTTTTCGCCGATACAGCTGTGGGGGAATTTCTTTCTCGAAGAACTGCCGAATTAGGGATAACAAGGCGTCCTGCCACAAAAGCGATAAGAAAGATTGTAACCACCGGTCCAGTAGAAGTAGGGACAAGATGGGGGTTGGAAGACACTACTTATATCATTATTGAAAAAATATCGGATACAGAGTATAAGGCGGAATGCGAACAGCCCGGCACTATCGGAAACGTATATTCCGGCCCTCTATACAACATTGACAATATTTCAGGTATTACTGCCGAACTAACAGATGTTCTTATACCTGGTGAAGATGAAGAATCAGATGAAAGTCTTAGACAGCGATATTTCTCTACGTTGGTGAGCCAGGCTTTTGGTGGGAATATTGCTGATTATAAAGAGAAAGTGAGTGCTTTGCCTGGTGTTGGCGGGGTAAAAGTAGAGCCAGTATGGAACGGCGGAGGGACCGTAAAACTCATAATAAT
>DATCKB010000499.1:0-4615 GCA_036562505.1 Parasegetibacter sp.
ATATATATACAACCACCTTATCCATTAATAACCATTCCGGATAATCGCTCAGGAATTGATACCGGAGTATATCGGACTGGCACTCTTCATCCCGTAACCAGGTTTAACGGTACTAATAGTCATAACCCGGATTAGGTTCAAGAAATACATTCGCATTTATTGAACTCGCAGGTATAGGCAACAGCAAATCGTTTTCATCAATATCAGGTTTTTCTGCAGAAAGAACGGTGAGCGCCCTTCCGGTTCTTTTTAAATCCAACCAGCGGTGCCCCCATTCGGCAAATAATTCCACTCTCCTTTCCTGCTCCACAGCAAGCAGCAATTGTGCCTGATTGAGGTTATCAGGAAGCGGACTCAGGCCTGCTCGAAGTCTTATACTGTCAAGATCTGAACGCGCACCATCAAGGTTATTCTGCCGCGCTCTGGCTTCCGCACGAATCAAATACTGCTCAGCTGTACGCAAAACCATTGTGTATTCCACTACAGGTGATGCTGTCCTCACTTTGTATTTATATGGGAAATAATAAGTTTGACCGTTGAGTTCATATGTATTGAGGTAAGAAGTCAACCTTTGATCACCCGGTTCAATGGCATTAACAAAAGATTCATACGCGTTATAGTACGAACGACTACCAGCAGAAACGGGGACAACGTTAAATCCTTCCCAGGTATTTACACCTGCTGTGGAAGTATTTACGGTTTGTAATTGCCAGATAGTTTCATTACTGTTTTTCAGAAAAATCTGATTCAGAGGAATTAACTGATATCGGGGATCTGAAATAATCTTATCCGCCTCGTCTTCAGCATCAGCCCAGCGTTCGCGATATAAATAAACTCTCGCCAGCAGAGCAGTTGCAACAGCTTTGTTAGGACGGGTTCGTTCTGCAGTAGGATAATCATCCCCAAGTAATTCCTGTGCCGACACAAGATCTGAAATAATCTGGTTGTACACAGAATCAATACTTGTTCTTGGTTTAACTGTATTTGTCAATACATCGGTATTAGTAATTAGTGGAACCCGTCCGAAATAATTCACCAGATAAAAATAGCAAAATGCGCGCACGAACCGGGCTTCACCAAGGTATTGGTTTTTGGCGGAAGCCGACACTCCGGACGACGACTCCAGCCCTTCGATAATTGCATTAGCCTGATATATATAACCGTAAGGCTCATCCCACATAGTCCGTACATACGAATGGTCAGGCACCAGCGAATTGGTTCGCATCTGATTAAATGCTGTAGTGGAAAGAGCATAGTAAATATCATCTGCAAGCATACCGCCCATCAGCATACCGCCCATTGCATTCGTAAACTGGTAATTATACGCATTCATGCGCGAGTAAATACCAACCACTGCAGCATTCGCTGCCTTATCATCTGAAAAAGTAAGATCGGACGGTAGTTCATTCTGCGGAAGTGGAATATCCACATATTTACATGATATCACCGAAACGGTAATCATTAAGGTTAACGCGAGTTTATAAATATTTTTCATCGTTATTTGTTTTAGTTCGTATAAGTTTTTCCGTCACAGGCAATTAATTAAAGTTGGAGTCTTAATCCGAATGTGATGCTCCGCATCACCGGAAGCATAGGCGGTTTCACACTACCGAAAGGGTTTACGTTTGATACAAAATTTCTGTCGAAACCCTGTGTTTCCGGATCAAGTCCGTGATAATCTGTGATAATAAACAGGTTTTGACCCTGAGCATATACCGTGAGGTTCTCCAGATTCAGCCTGTTTGCCAGTTTGGTAAAATTATATTTCAGTGATAAGTTCTTAAGTCTGATATACGAAGCATTACTCCATGTGGCGGATGAATAACGATAATAGTTGTTAAAGCTGGTATAAGCCACATTTGACGTTGTGGTTGTAGCACGGGGTATATTTGTAATATCTCCCGGTTTTTGCCATCTGTCGAGCGCAGTAATATCTTTGTTTGCTCGTGTACCATACGGACTTGCATATGGTCCATACATGATTCCCGGTGCTTCCTGATTAACAAACTGGAAGAAGAAACTCAATTCCCAATCTTTATAACGGAGATCATTCGTTAATCCACCAAAGAATTTGGGTAACAAATCTCCGATCACTACCCAGTCACCCGCCTCTGTGAGGGTTCCGCTATTGTCCTGATCAACAAACTCCGCTATTCCTGTTTCAGGGTTTACCCTTAAAAACTCATATCCTTTTACAATGCGCAGCGATTTGCCAACTTCAAACCTGTTTGCCTCTGGTCTGGTTTCCAGATCAGGATACTCCAGCAATTTATTTCTGGGAACAGAAATATTAAATGACGTATTCCATGAGAAATCCGGGGTTGAAAAATTGAATGAATTTATTTCAAGCTCCCATCCGGTATTTTCGATTTTTGCAGGCAGGTTGTCAGTAAATGATGAGAAACCGGTTTGAGGAGCCAGGGTCCGACCGATCAATTGGTTTCCGGAACGGTTGTTAAAATAACCCACTGAAAGGTTCAGTTTATCCTGTAAGAAACCAAGATCAAGTGCAAGTTCAAACTTTCTGTTTGTCTCCCATCCATATTCAGGATTATACACTCGGGTAGGATACAAACCACTCACACCTCCATAAGCAAATGTTGTAGGAGACCAGGTATCGAGGTAAGCATAGTCTCCAATCTGGTCGTTTCCTGAAGTACCATAACTTGTACGGAGTTTTCCGAAACTCAGGAATCCGACATTATCCATGAATTGTTCATCGGAGAATATCCATGCAGCCCCGACAGATCCGAAATTACCGAAGCGCCTGTTTGGCCCGAACCTCGATGAACCGTCTCGTCTGAAAGTTGCGTTAATTATATATTTCTGATCATAGGCATAGTTCACCCGGCCGAAAACAGACTGATAATGATAAAGTGCATGAGTATTATTTCTTCTTGACAGGCTCGACGCTGCACCAATATTCCGCAACTGAGCATCACTGGAATATCCGGTACCCAGTAAGTAATACCCTTCACGCAAGCTTTCCTGCCAGCTTGCACCTAACAAGACATTCAGTTCTCCCATTCCGAAACTCCTGGTGTAATTAATCTGCGGTTCAATGATATAAGAGCTGACTGATGAGGTACCATACTGAGCCTGACTTCCCGTTGTTGTATTCGGATTAAAGGAAATCTGCGGCAGGCCCTGATATTGATCCATAGCCATGTGGTTATATCCTAAACTTGTTTTTATCAACAGATCAGGAATGATTGCATAACTTAGTGTAGAGTTGGCTATCAGGCTATTTGTTTTTGTTTCATAAGTTTGATATAAATAAGAAAGCGGGTTGGACTCTGTACCCAACCAGTATAAACCTCCTTCATCATCATAGGCCCGGTAGTTAGGCGCCCTGTTGATATATTGAGTCACGTCGGTCGGAATGGATCTGTTCTTGTCTGTAGTAGCGTTCAAAGAAGCAGACAAATTAAATTTTCTGCTCCGGGAACTATGATCAACCTTTAAGAGCACTCCGCCTCGCTGATATCCATCATCTCCGAGAACAACAGTATTTTCTTTTCTATAGGAACCACTGAGTAAAAATCTCACCTGTTCATTACCTCCGGAAAATGAAACCTGCGCATCGAGAAGATTCGCGGTGTTCCCGATGAGCAAATCCTGCCAATCGGTATACTGGTTCTGATCCCAGATAAAGAGATCAGGCGCAAGTGCTTCAGTAGGCACAACACCATCGTTTTCGAAAGCTTCGCGCCGAAGAGCAAGGTATTGCTCTGTATTTAACATATTGAGTTTTCGGGATACATTGCTGAAACCGGTATAAATATTAAAATTCACCCGTCCTTTACCCGATCTTCCTCTTTTTGTGGTAATTAGCACCACTCCATTCGCACCTCGTGAACCATAAATTGCGGTGGCGTCCGCGTCTTTCAATACATCAATACTTTCGATATCATTCGGATTTATACTGCTTAACGGACTCTGTCCAACTCCACCCGCATTAAACTGGTTGATTGAGGTGGAAATAAAAGGAACGCCGTCGATAATATACAATGGATCACTTTGACTGGAAATTGAGTTTTCACCGCGGATTCTCACATTAAAACTTGAACCGGGTGAACCACTGTTTGAAGTAATAGTTAACCCGGTTACCCTTCCCTGTAAGGCAGCAAGCGGATTGGTCACAGGCTGGTTCCCGATTACTGTACTTCCGATATTGGAAACAGAGCCGGTAGTTAATCTTTTGGTTTCAGTATAATATCCCTTGTTAATTACCACTTCCTGCAAGTTACCAGCCACCGGAATCAGGGTAATGGTTCCGATACTTTCCGTAGTTACTGTTACTTCGCGCGACTGAAAGCCAACGTAAGTAATCACTAAAACATTTCCCGCTTCCGCAGAAATAGTAAACTTTCCATCTGCATCCGTTACCACTGCAGAGCTTCCTCCCCTGACTGTGACCGATGCACCGGCAAGTGGTTCGCGCGTTTCGGCACTAACCACTGTTCCTGATACACGAAGTTGATTTTGCTGAAAAAACGAAAGATAAAAATCCGGATAATTTTCTTTAACATCACTGCCAGGTGAAACTCCGGCCACCGATAAACTTTGAATTCCAAACCAGAAAAAGAACAATAAAACAGTAAATTGACTGAGG
>DATCKB010000120.1:0-5753 GCA_036562505.1 Parasegetibacter sp.
AGCACAGCGTACTATTCCGGGAGGAGTGAATTCTCCGGTTCGCGCTTTTAAAAGCGTGGGTGGCACACCGGTATTCATGAAAAGCGCAAAAGGTGCCTATATGTACGATTCTGAGGGCAAACGCTACATTGATTATATCGCTTCATGGGGACCCATGATTCTTGGTCATGCTTACGAACCGGTAATAAACGCTATAAAAGAAAGAGTTGCTGATTCTACTTCTTTCGGAACACCTACTGAGCTGGAGATAGATATGGCAGAACTCATCGTTTCCATGACCAGAAATGTTGACCTGATCAGAATGGTGAGCAGTGGAACAGAAGCCTGTATGAGTGCCGTGCGTCTTGCAAGAGGATATACCGGGCGAAATAAGATCATCAAGTTTGAAGGATGTTATCACGGTCATGCCGATTGTTTTCTCGTAAAAGCCGGTAGTGGTGTAGCTACTTTCAACATTCAGGCTGTTCCGGGAGTAACTGCCGGTGTGGCTATGGATACGCTTACTGCACCCTATAATGATCTGGAAGCTGTGGAGCAATTGGTTAAACAATATCCGGAAGATATTGCAGCCATAATTATTGAGCCGGTTGCAGGAAATATGGGTTGTATTTTACCGAAACCCGGCTTCCTGGAAGGATTACGGAAGATTTGTACCGATAACGGTATTGTACTGATATTCGATGAAGTGATGACGGGCTTCCGACTGGCACGGGGTGGCGCGCAGGAAAAATTCAATATCGATGCTGACCTGGTTACCTATGGAAAAGTCATCGGCGCCGGAATGCCGGTAGGTGCATTCGGAGGAAAGAGAGAAATAATGGAACACATCGCACCGTTAGGTTCCGTTTATCAGGCAGGCACGCTCAGCGGAAACCCGGTAGCTATGATCGCCGGTTATACTTTGTTGAAAATACTGAATGAAAACCCTTCTCTTTATGATGAGCTGGATGCAAAGACTGCTTATCTGGAAGATGGCCTTCGTAAAGTACTCGCCAATAAGAACGTGCCGTTTCAGATTAACAGATTGGGAAGTATGATCAGCCTGCATTTTGCTGATCACGCTATTACAAATTTTGAAACCGCTTCGAAGGCGGATATTCCTAAATTTAATCAGTACTTCCATCATATGCTGAATAAAGGAATTTACCTTCCTCCTTCTGCTTACGAAAGCTGGTTCCTGTGCAATGCACTGACCTACGAAGACCTCGATGCTACTATTCAAGCCACGGAAGAATTTTTTAATTAGCCTGAAAAATTCAGTATTTTCCGGTTTTAATTAAAACTGATCGAGATATGTTATCAAAAGCAATGGCAGAAGCCCTGAATAATCAGGTAAGAATGGAAGCTGAGTCTTCACAGGCTTATCTGGCTATGGCATCCTGGGCAGAAATTCAACCCGGACTCGAAGGAGTAACTGAATTCTTTTATAAGCAGTCTGAAGAAGAACGCATGCATATGCTGAAGCTTTTGAGATTTATCAATGAGCGCGGTGGTTTCGGAGTAGTTCCTGCGTTAGCACAACCCATCATTACCTTTCAGTCGCTCAACCGGGTATTCGAAGAATTTCTGAAACATGAATTACAGGTTTCCGGAAGCATCAATGATCTGGTTCATCTTTCATTATCTGAAAAAGATTACGCCACTCATAATTTCTTACAGTGGTATGTAACCGAACAAATGGAAGAAGAAAAGCTCGCACGCGATCTGAATGCTAAGCTGGAACTGATTGGTGAAGACAGAAGCGGATTGTATCTGTTCGACCGCGACATCCTGAATTACAGAGATAAACCAGGAGTCTAACACAAGTTCATTTTACGCATCCGGAGGGTCCGATGTTCATTGCGGGCATCGGAAAATTGTGTTCAGGTTTCGCGCAAAGTTTTAGCGAAGCAGCAGTTCGCAGGGCTTCAGGCCTGTCTGCTTTTTGAAGGCAGTAGAGAAGTGAGAGATGGAAGAATATCCCAGCATCAGTGCTACTTCGGTGACACTCATGCCTTTTTCATAAAGCAGGAAACGTGCATGTTCCATCCGCTGGCTTTGATAAAAATCGAATATGGTGGTGCCGAACATTTCCTTAAAACCCTTTTTCAGGTAGCATTCATTCATCGCCACTTTCTTACTCAGTTCCTTGATGGTAATAGGATCACCGATATGCTCAAGCAGGAGTTCGCGGGCTTTAGCCACTTTTTCCCTGTCAGCTTCATTTGCAAGAAATTTACAGGTAAAGTTGAAAGTCTCGGGCACCGCTTTTTCTTCCATCATGTATTCCATGCTGTAAAGCAGCGTTATCTGACTCTGAGCATTGATGAAGATATTCTCCAGAACATCGGTGTAGTTATTTGTCACCAGTGCTTCTATTACACCCTTCATTCTGGAACAAAGCGGTAATACTTTAGTGAAGGGAGAAGGGTGGGTAAAGCTCAGCAGTTTTCTTGTGAATTCAGAGGACGACAATCCCCGCACATACTGCGATAAGTGTGTTGCCTCGAAACGAAAGCTGATCACGTCAAGAACTTCCTGTTTGTCCCCGCAGCCCGGTTCGTTATGAACGCGGCAATTATTACAGAACTGATCCATATCCCGGCAATACATGTTTCCCCGCGCACAGAACTTCAGTTCCAAGTAATGTTCGGAAGGATCATCAGCTGAAAAATGGTACTTCAACATACCCATATCCTGCGACTTAAAGTCGCTGTTCACACGAAAACGGCCGGCAAAATACTGTACAGAACCGGGTATTTTCCGGTTCCGGACATATACCGGCTCAGCGTTTCCCGGGGTAAGTCCCTGCATGCCCAAATCCACTAAATGAGTATGCTCCTGCATAGTTGTGCAAAATTACTGGAGTTTATGTAGAAAAGCTGCGGTTGATTGTCATGGAATCGTCATGAAGCAGACCAGATACAGGCTTTCCTGCGGGTTAAACCAGTGAGGAAATAGGTCCGGAATTCCGGGGAAAAATAATCCGGATTTCTGACTTTTTTACCCCGATTTTCATCTTGAAGCTGAGAGGTATTTACCCGAACTGAAATATGTTAAAAAACAGCCTTAAAACGTTGATAAAACCGCCTCGTCAGGTTGGGCTTAAGCCTTTATTTTCGTACATTTGCTTAAATGGTATTCCACTTTAGAAAACACTTGTAAAAGAAGATATTCAGCATATTTATGAGCACAGAAATTCAGGAAACCCTTCTCCCCACAACTAATGGTTACGGCGCAGACAGTATTCAGGTTTTAGAAGGATTGGAAGCGGTCAGAAAAAGGCCGGCAATGTATATAGGAGATATCGGAGTTAAGGGTTTACACCACCTGGTTTATGAAGTGGTGGACAACTCTATCGATGAGGCCCTCGCTGGTTACTGTAAAAATATCGTTGTTACTATTCATGAAGATAATTCCATCTCTGTAGATGATGACGGAAGAGGTATTCCAACCGGTATGCACAGCAAGGAGAACCGAAGTGCACTTGAAGTGGTAATGACCGTTCTGCATGCGGGTGGTAAATTTGATAAAAACACCTATAAGGTTTCCGGTGGTCTGCACGGTGTGGGTGTATCCTGCGTAAACGCCTTGTCTTCGCTCCTGAAAGTAACTGTTCACCGTGAAGGAAAAATATTCCAGCAGGAGTATAAAATGGGGGTTCCACTGTATCCGGTTCGTGAAGTGGGTGAAGCCGGAGATAAAACAGGTACTCTGGTACATTTCTGGCCCGATGCTTCTATCTTCCTTCAAACAGAATACAACCGTGAAATTCTTGAAAGCCGTCTGAGAGAACTCAGCTTCCTGAACAAGGGAATTCATATTACACTCAGGGACCTCAGAGATCTGAATGAAGACGGAGCACCTTATCAGAACGAGTTTTACAGCGAAGGAGGCATTGTTGAATTCGTGGAAATGCTCGACCGAAACGGCAACCGCACTCCGCTGATCAGTAAAACGCTGTACGTTGAAGGTTATGATGAAAACAACCACGTTACTGTGGAAGTGGCCATGACCTACAACAATGATTTCAAAGAACATATATTCTCCTACGTAAATAATATCAACACTATTGAGGGAGGAACTCACGTAACTGGTTTCCGCCGCGCCCTCACCCGGGTATTTAAAAACTACGGTGAAAAGCAGGGATTGTTTGAAAAAGCCAAGGTAGAAGTTGAAGGTGACGACTTCCGGGAAGGACTCAGTGCAATCGTTTCCGTAAAAGTTCCGGAGCCACAGTTTGAAGGTCAGACAAAAACCAAGCTGGGTAACAATGAAGTATCGGGTATTGTGGAAGTAACCTGTGCACGCGTACTTGAGGCCTATCTGGAAGAGAATCCGAGAGAAGCACGGAATGTTATTCAGAAAATTGTTCTTGCCGCCCAGGCAAGGGTAGCCGCTAAAAAAGCACGTGAGCTGGTGCAGAGAAAAACTGTACTGAGCGGAGGCGGATTACCCGGTAAACTGGCCGACTGCTCAGAGCGTGACCCCGAAAGATGCGAACTATACCTGGTGGAGGGAGATTCGGCAGGTGGTACTGCCAAACAAGGAAGAGATCGTAGCTTCCAGGCTATTCTGCCACTCAGAGGTAAAATCCTGAACGTAGAAAAAGCTCAGGAACATAAAATACTGGAAAACGAGGAGATCCGTAATATTTATACCGCATTGGGTGTTACCGTGGGTACACCGGAAGACTCCAAGGCTCTAAACCTCACAAAACTCAGATATCACAAGTTGATTATCATGACGGATGCCGACGTAGACGGATCCCATATTGCCACACTGATTCTGACCTTTATCTTCAGATATATGAAGGAACTGGTACAGCATGGCTACGTGTATCTGGCTCAACCACCTCTCTATCTTGTGAAAAAAGGAAAGGAACAGGCTTATGCATGGACTGAAGAACAACGTAAGGCACTGGTTGAGAAAATGGGTAACGGAAAAGAAGATTCAGTAAGCATTCAGCGGTACAAAGGTTTGGGTGAAATGAACGCAGAACAACTCTGGGAAACTACCATGAATCCGGACACCAGAACGCTGAAACAAGTCACTATTGAAAGTGCTACCGAAGCTGATCATATTTTCAGCATGCTCATGGGAGACGATGTGGCACCAAGGAGAGAATTCATTGAAACTCATGCAAAATACGCTAAACTGGATATCTGACCGGATATCCATTTTTTGCGGATATCGGCTGAATTTGAGCTATCAACGGAAATTTCTATATATTTAAATCAGGAACCTCACCCTTAATTGGACAAATGTGAGCGTTATTTACTAACATTTCAACCCAAACACATGTCAAAATCAGCAATGATCACAGCTTATTGTATGAAAACCAAAGAGAAAAATGTTCCCATGCAGGACGCTGTGATTACAAAAACCACACGTGGGGGCTATATGGCTCAGGGCCACGATGGCAAAGGGAATAAAATGACTACCATGCTTAGCGAAGCTAAAGCTCAGGAAGCCATTAAAGCAGGAGTAGCAAAACAGGGCTGGTAAGATAGCCTGTAAATAAGTTTCAGGGTTGTAACAGTTTAAGGGCCTCGTCATCAACCTGACGATTTCCTGTTTGAACTGCTACAACCCATTTTTATTCCCCGGCAGCCCTTCTATTTAGTGATTCCGCAATCACATCGATTCCTTCCACTTAGCAGACTTATTCGCTCGGAGAAACCTGTTCCGTTTTAGTAAACCTATTCGCTATTCAGCGAGACCAATTTTTCTCTCTTCATTAACCTAATCGCCACGCGGAGAATTCATTATTC
>DATCKB010000161.1:0-6706 GCA_036562505.1 Parasegetibacter sp.
ATTATGCTCGCCGCAACCATACAAAGAGATTTAAAATTATTTCTGTACCGAAACTATCAGGCTCGTCAAATGTAATAATCTTATTTTTGAAAAACCTGGAATTTAAACCCGGTAATATTCTCAATTTATGAAGCGAATCATAGTTGGTTGGTGTCTGATGCTGGCGTTCACCGGTACCTTTGCGCAGGATCTTTCCTCGCAGTTACTTAAAGCCATTCAAACGCTTGAGAAATCAGAGGCATTGAAATATGGCATGGCAGGGTTATATGTGGTGGACAGCAAAACTGGGAAAGAACTTTTCAGTTATAATGGTGAGAAAGGATTTGCACCGGCAAGTACCCTGAAAGTGATTACAGCTGTTTCAGCTTATGAATTGCTGGGACAGAACTACCGGTTCAACACTGAGATCCGGTATGGCGGTGTCATAGAAGATGGAATTTTGTATGGAAATCTGATCATTTCCGGAACCGGAGACCCTGCATTCGGAAGTGATAGGTTTGGCACAACGGAGGCTCAAAAGATGCTCACAGAAATTACAGATGCCATTGAGAAAGCGGGGATAAAAAAGATAAAAGGAAATCTGTTAGCGGATGAATCCCGGTTCGATTTCCATCCCGCACCGCAGGGATGGATATGGGAGGATCTCGGTAATTATTTCGGGGCAGGTGTATGGGGATTGAATTGGAGGGAAAACAAATATCAGTTGAGACTTAAAACCGGCAAATCGGAGAATGACCCTGTTTCCATTCTCGGAACAGAGCCTGAAATGAATATCCATACCCTGGTAAATGAATTAAAAACCGGAAAGCCGAACAGCGGAGACAATGCATATATTTTCATGGCTCCCTATGCAGTAAGTGGATTTGTAAGAGGTACGGTGCCTCCTTCAGTTCAGCCCTATGTCATTTCTGGTGCAATGCCCGATGCACCCGCACAGTTTCTGGCAGAGCTGGAAAGAGAACTGATAAAAAAAGGAATTGAAGTGGAAGGAGAGAAGCTGACCGCACTTCAGATGCAATTGAATGACAACCAAATTACCGGCTCGGGGGAGCTGCTGGCGCGATTCCATTCTCCCAAATTTGATAGTCTGGTTTACTGGTTTCTGCAAAAAAGCATTAATCTTTATGGAGAAGCTTTTGTGAAAGCTATTGCGGCAGAAGGGAAACCGGCAGATGCACTTAAATCAACCGGTGCCACTACGGCTGAAGGAATCGAGTTGATCAGAAATTTCTGGGAATCGAAGGGGATTCAGAAGAATGCCATTCGTGTTGAAGATGGTTCTGGATTAAGTCCGCGTAACCGCGTCACCCCGAAAGCTCTTGTTACCGTGATGCAATATGCCCGCTTACGCCCCTGGTTTAAAGCCTTTTACGAAGGCCTTCCTGTGGTAAACGGTATTCATATGAAAAGCGGAACGATTGGAGGTGTCAGAGGTTATACTGGTTATGTGCAGTCAAAAACCGGAAAGCAATACACTTTCGCCATTGTAGTGAACAATCATTCCACCACTACTACTGCTATCACCCGGGAACTCTGGAAAATTCTGGATTTATTAAAGTAGTTTTTATTTCCCTCTCACCGTCCCGGATTGCTAATTCCTGCAATTCGTTGCGATGCACCGTCAGTTTTTCGATTTTTGACGCACCTGAGGCCGGATGAAGTTTCAGTTCACTTACTTCCCCATCATTCCGTCCACACTGGCCTTACCCGGTCCGACCAACAAAATGGCCAGGAATCCGCTTAAAAACAAAGCCGACATTTCACCTCCTTTCAGATCTCCGTTCTTGACATAAAAGAGCACCGTCAGCATTGTGATAATAAGCGGAATCAGCGCAAATCGGGTGAATAAGCCAATAATCACCAGAATAGAGCAGAATACTTCTGCAAAGATGACCAGAATAAGTGACCATTTCGGTCCGAATCCAAATGGATCCGAGAATTTATACTGTAGTTCAGAATAGCGCATCAGTTTTTCAAAGCCGTGGTTAATCAGCATTAATCCGCCAAAAGCCAGACGCATCAGAAAAAGAGCCAGATTAAATGACCAGGCAGGATATCGGGTATTGTTTAATTTCATCTGTTAGATTTTAATTGTCCAAAGTTGCGAAAAAACCACGAGACTTAATCCGCAACTTCAGACCCAAAGAAATGTTAATCTCCCTGCCCTGAATCAATTGTTTGGAACGATGTTTGGAGAGGCTGAAAATATTTTGATATTTTACAACATACTTTTGAAGTTGTGTATTTTATTCAGCTTCTTTAGCGGAATGCTTTAAATTCGCTAATTCTTATTATCTCGTCATAAAAATCGATCGCTAAATGACAGCTATCAGTTGGATTGGATTCCGGAAAAACAAACGAACTATCAGTAACCGGATAAAATGTGTCATCTTCAGCTCTGCACTTCTTATTTTTTCAAACCGGACTAGCGCTCAGCAGACATATGTATATAAAGATCCGCAGGCCCTGTTTAAAGAGGCAAAGGATTATTTTCAGAAAGAACAGTATAGTCTGGCTTATCCTATTTTCAAGGAACTTCGCCGCAATCTTTCCGTCACAGAAACCTCGGTAAACCCGGTTGTTGAACAGGAATTGAAATATTACGTTATAGCCTGCGGGCTCAAACAGAATGAGGGAACAGCTGTGGCAGAAGCTCGTCAGTATATAGAGGTGGAACTCAACACTGCCCGGGTAGAAATGCTGGCTTATCATCTGGGTGAATATTATTACCGCCAGCATAATATTACAGAAGCACTTCGCTACTACGAGCAGGCAAATATTGAGCATCTGAAGAACTCAGAAATCGCTGCAATGAAATTTCATCAGGGCTATGGATATTTTACCCAGCAACAGTTTGGTAAAGCAAAGCCCTTATTGAATGCCATCCGCCAGATGAAGGATGATCCGAATTACAAGGATGCCAATTATTATTACGGGTTTATTTCCTTCTACGAAAGAAATTACGGTGAAGCGTTGGATGCCTTCCGCATTGTTGAAGACGATCCCCGTTATGTACAGGTTGTTCCCTACTATATAGCCGAAATTTATTATTTCCAGAATCAGAAAGACAAGGCAATTGAATATGCCGAAGCAAAGCTGAAAAGTAATAATCAGTATTATGATAATGAGCTGCGGCAAATGGTGGGCCATGCTTATTTCGAAAAGAAAGATTTTGCAAAAGCTTCTTACTATCTTGAGCAATACGTTGAAAAATCGGCTAAAGTAACCCGTCAGGACTTATACGAACTGTCGTACAGTTATTATCAGACAGGAAATTATACAAAGTCGATTGAAGGATTTAAGCAGCTCAGTGGAAAAGAAGATTCGCTCAGTCAGAGCTCTATGTATCTTCTGGGCGACGCCTATTTAAGAACAAATCAGAAAGCAAATGCACGGAATGCGTTCCTGTTCTGTGCCTCCAACAGCAGCGATAATAATCAGAGAGAAGTATCGCTGTTCAATTACGCCAAGCTCTCTTACGAACTGGGTTATCAGGATGTTGCCATTAATGAAATGAAACGTTTCCTTGCTGAATATCCTAATTCTGTGTATCAGAAAGAAGGAAGCGAACTGCTGGTCAGCGCGCTGGCTAATACCAATAACTATAAAGATGCATTGACCCTGCTTGAAGGACTATCCTCTCCGGGTGAGGATGCAAAGAGGATCTATCCCAGAATTCTGTACGGACGTGCAATGGAATTTATAAATGATGGTCTGTTGGCTTCGGCTGAGTCACTTCTCGACAGAGCATTACAGCAATCGCAGTATAACAGGTCAGTTCTGCCTTTTATTCATTTCTGGAAAGGAGAAATAGCTTTCCGAACCGGCAGAACCGACGAAGCCATCCGCTATTATACCGAGTATCTGAACAGTGGTAGTCCGGCTAACGGAGAAGTAACGTTAACCAATGCTCGCTATAATCTCGGTTATGCCTACATGAAAAAAGAGAATTACGTGCAGGCATTAAACATGTTCGAGCAGGTAGCCAGAGTTGTAGGCAGCAGCGCAGATCCCGTTCAGCAGGATGCATTTCTGAGAGCAGCCGATTGCTATTATATGCAAAGAAATTACACCCGCGCCCGCCAGATGTATAGTCAGGTAGTCGGCTATTCATGGGCATCGGGAGACTATGCGAGCTTTCAGATGGCGATGATTGCAGGAGTAACTAATCCTTCAGAAAAAATTAAACTCCTCTCTTCGCTGGAAAGGATGTATCCCAATTCAACCCTGATACCTGATGCCAATATGGAAATAGCACAGGCTTATCTCGCTAATGAACAGTTTTCTCAGGCTATTCCCTATTTAGAGAATATCATCGCGTCAAACGTTACCGGAAACTTAAAACCGGAAGCTTATCTGAAAATGGGTATTGCCAATTACAATCTGCACCGAAATACAGAAGCATTAAATAACTACGAAACCCTGATTATGCAGTATCCAAATACTGCGGAGGCAGAAGCCGCTCTGGAAAATATCGGAAATATATATGTAGAGCTGGGAAGAACTGACGACTATGTAGCATTTCTCAAAAAAGCAGGAAAGGATATTTCTGTAAGTGAAGAAGATGCACTTACCTTTTCAGCTGCAGAAGTGCAGTACCTGAACGGAAATCTGGCAGCAGCTTTGAATTCTCTCAATACATATATTAACCGTTTTCCAGACGGAGCGCATATTATTGATGCGGAATATTACCGGGCAACTATATACGAAAACCGTAAAGAATGGGCCGCCGCAGCCAAGAGCTATGAAGCTGTAGCATTAAGGGCTCCTAACAAACATGCTGAAAAGGCAGTACTGCAGGCAGCGCGACTCAATTATTTCGATCTGAAAGACTTCAACAAGGCGGAAACTTATTTCACTCAGCTCAAACAGCTCGCTTCAAATCAGGAAAACAGGATGGAAGCTATGCGCGGACTTTTGAGAAGTCAGTTTGAACTGAAAAAATGGAGTGATGCAGTCGACAATGCAAGAGATTTGCTCAGGGAAAAAGGTGCAAGTACCGACGATAAAGTGCTTGCCGGAATGGTGGTGGCAAAATCACATCAGCAAAACAGAGAATTTGATAAAGCGATCAGTGAGTATAAAAATGTGGTCAATCTGAGTAAAGGTGCATATGCAGCAGAAGCCAGATATCAGATCGCGGAAATTCAGTTCCAGCAAAATAATCTGACTCAATCCGAAAAATCCGCTTTCGAAGTAATCAATAAATCAGGTTCATACGATTATTGGGTAACAAAAGCGTATATACTTCTTGGTGATATTTACTGGAAACAGAAAGATTATTTTAATGCAAAAGCAACTTTCCAGAGCATTGCGGATAATAGCAGTTACGAAGACCTGAAAGCGGAAGCCGCCGGCAAACTGGAAATGGTTATTGCAGATGAAAAAGGAGAAAGTAAGTTGGAAGGAAACTAATCAAAATTTAATGTTCAAAAGTTCAACATATATGAGCATCTTCAAGTGTAAATCACTCAAAGGAATATATATCATCGGTTCTTTTATGGCGGTAACCGCAGCTTCTGCTCAGGATACCACCCAGCCTAAAATCATCGATATTACTTCTGTTTTTAAACCATTTCTTCGCGAAGGACTTAAGATAAATTTCCAGGCTGCACCACCCCCTGCTGATACAACAAAACCCAGATTGAATTATAATATTCCCAATCAGAATCTCTATTTCACGTATGAGCCGATTCCGCTCAAGCCTTTAGCTATGCAAATAGATTCGATGGGAAGTTGGGACTATCACCATTTTATCAAACTGGGATTTGGTATGCAGTCTACCCCCTTTGTGAAGGCCGGATTTTC
Source organism: Parasegetibacter sp. (assembly GCA_036562505.1). Lineage (GTDB taxonomy): Bacteria > Bacteroidota > Bacteroidia > Chitinophagales > Chitinophagaceae > Parasegetibacter. Next base: position 5,809 of record DATCKB010000161.1, read on the forward strand.
TTTTGGTAATAAGGAGGGAGCTGCATTAAATATTATGGCTGATCATATATCCTCAAAAGGAGGAGTGGAGTTCCAGAATTACAGTAATACTAATATCGGTGCAACCGGATCGGTAAGAACTGCATCAAGCAATGAGTGGTCAGCTTCCCTCAAAGGAAAGCTGGAGCAATATTATCGTTATGGATTCCCTGAAGGACTCACATTTGATAAATCGGATCTTAGTCAGCGTTTTCAGACAATCAGTGGCAGAATTGGCTTCCGGAATCTGAATCCAACCGAATTTGGTCTGACTTACCAGCCCGATATCAATCTGACTTTATTCAGCGATGAGCGTCATAATAATGAAACAAGTGCAAAGATTAACCTGCCCTTACAGAAAGGATTTGGTGATCAGGTAAATTTCCATCTTGGAATCACGGCTGACCTTACCCGTTATAGCCGCGACAATATGGATATAATCACCAATAATCTTTTTTATATTAATCCGGCTGTTCGGTTTCACTATTCAACAGTAAATCTGCATGCAGGTATCCGTCCGTCGTGGGACAACGGAAGCTTCCACATGCTTCCTGATGTGCGTGCAGAAATTTCAACCAATGATCAGCGATTTACCGTTCAGGCAGGCTGGATCGGAGAGATTAATAAAGTGACCTATCAGTATCTCGCAGGGTACAATCCATGGCTGGAAAGGCCCGATGAACTGAATAATACCAGACGAACAGAATTTTTCGGAGGCATAAAAGGTTCTGCAGGAAGTAATTTTGCCTACGGTGCCAAAGTCGGCTTTATTCAGTTTCATAATATGCCGTTGTTTGTGAATGATTTAACTGACGGAAAATCATTCGAGGTAATCAATGAACCGGAGATGAAAGCCTTGCATTTAAGCGGTGAGTTTGCA
>DATCKB010000188.1:0-1639 GCA_036562505.1 Parasegetibacter sp.
GGTCTTTCCCATTTATTGGCTGCAATGATTGCCAGAACAGCAAGATCATTCTTCATCAGTATTCTTTTGCGATCAGGGATTTCGAAACGGAGCTCCTGCAATGCCGAATCGGCAGGATTGAGGGTTCCGTTATTTCTGACCAATTCTTCATTAACAGGGATCTTGAATTTCCTGGTAGGGAAATAATTAATTCTTTCTCCTCGGCTGATGGTTACTTTCAGTGATGGATCATCGCTTCCGATCACGTTTTTGAGGAAATCATACAAGTCAAAATATACGTTCTGAGGCACATTGGCCTGAGGATTATGTAAAACGTAATCGCGCTTCCGGCCCTGAATCTGATCAGCTGTGAAAATTACATCAATCGGGTCACTGTCGTTCACTTTGTAACGAAGCTGATTGATATACCAGTCGATTCCCAGCAATGAGTTATTAATTACGCGGATATCTCTTCTGATACCTTCTACTTCCTGAGCATACCAGAGTGGGTAGGTATCGTTATCACCAAAGGTGAAAAGTATAGCATTAGGGGCGCAGCTTTCCAGATAGTTTTTAGCCAGATCCCGGGCAAGTTGCTTCTTGCTTCTGTCGTGATCATCCCACTCCTGAGAAGCCATCAGTACAGGTACTGCCAGTAAACATAGTATAGCAGCTGCATAGCTGGCAACCGGACCTTTAATCACTCTGCTGAACCAATCCCGGACCATCAGCATACCCAATCCGATCCAGATTGCAAACGCATAGAACGATCCTACGTAAGCGTAGTCCCTTTCTCTCGGTTGATTACCTGGCTGGTTCAGATAAATTACGATGGCTATACCGGTGAAAAAGAAGAGGAGTGAGGTAACGATAAAGTCACCTTTCCTGCGGTTAAGCTGATAAATAAACCCGATAACACCCAGTATGAATGGGAGCAGGTAAAGTTTATTATTTGCAGGGTTGTTCTTAAGAGCGTCGGGCATTTTTGATTGATCGCCTAAACGCAGATTATCTATGAAAGGAATGCCACTGATCCAGTTTCCGTCTCTCACATTTCCGAAGCCCTGGATGTCATTTTGTTTTCCGGCGAAATTCCACATGAAATAGCGCCAGTACATGAAGTTGAACTGATAGGTAATAAACCATTCTATATTTTCTTTTTGTGTGGGCACTTCATTTTGACCCATATTCAGCCACTGACGGTAAAAATCGGCTCTTCCCTGATCATTGCTCGCGTCCCACACACGAGGGAAAAGCATTTTATCTTCGGCTGCGTAAACCGGCTTTACATCCTTGCCGATTTCGATGTATTTATCCTGACCTTTGGTATAGCGGGTGCCGGTTTCTTTGTAATCTACCGGAGTAGCGGTGAAATTCTGTCCTACCAGAAGCGGGAAGTCACCGTATTGTTCACGTCCCAGATAGCCAACCAGTGTATTCGGATTATCTACGTTATACATATCAATTGCCGGATCAGCATTTGAACGAATCATCGTTGTGACATAGGTAGAATATCCCAGCATCATGAAGGTGAAGCACCAGAGAATCAGGCGGAGAGATTCCATATTTCTCTTTCCGGCGATCCGCATTCCGACTACCACAAGGGCAGCCAGCAATACAAAGAAGAAGGCAAATCCTGAGAAGAACGGTAGGTTAAATC
>DATCKB010000196.1:0-3076 GCA_036562505.1 Parasegetibacter sp.
GAGCCGGACTGGTTGTGATTGGCCTTACCAGGTTAGACAACACGCAGGATATGAAAACAGTAGAGGAATTTGTTGAAAACGCAGGGTTTGCGTATATGATCGGTGTTGCGGAAGAATCGTTCAATAACCTTAATTATGGAGTTGGAGGCATACCTCATATGGTACTGATCGACAGGAAGGGGATGATCCGTAAATTCGAAGTAGGAGCGAACGATGGAAAAGCCATGGAGGAAGCGATTAAAGAGCTGTTGAATGAGAAACCTTGAATTTATTAAAATCACTCCGTCCCGGGTACTCTTACCCGAACCCACAAAGTCATCTTGAAATATTTCAGATAAACACTTTGTTGTTAGAGAAGAGGAATGAATTATTAGCGGGGCTGTAATAAATGACATGGCAATAATTTGTGCGACAAGCCCCGGTCGATACGCCTCTTCGTTGCTTGACCTGCTCCCCCTCTGTTTAAAATAAAAAAGCCGGCATTCGCCGGCTTTTTCGTTGACCCATAAGGATTCGAACCTTAACAGACAGAACCAAAATCTGTAGTGCTACCGTTACACCATGGGTCAATCCGTAAATTGGAGTGCAAAAATAACGCACCCTTCACTCACAACAAAATTTTTTCTCGGCATTTTAAGGAATTGAGGCTCTGATGTTTATAAAATCTGCCTGGCAACCACCAATTCCGGAATTACCTCAGAAATTCCTTCTCCCACTTCTATTTGTTTTTTAGATTTGGAAAGAACCCTTAATCATTTAACATGCAAAGACGAAAGTTTATACAAAACAGTTCCATGGTTGCCGCGGGATTTCTGATCGCTAAGAATTCCCTTTTCGCACAAAACAGCATTCTCTCTATTAATCCGGATGCACTGAACAGCGACGGACTAAACCCGGCAAATCGCCTTTCCAACCTGAAATTTCCGGTAGTTCGTATACCCGAAAGCGAACGCAAATTCAAAAGCACCGCCGTTGAAAACGTCATAAAAAAAGTAAAAACTAAACTTAATAATAACGAAGTAGCCTGGCTCTTCGAAAACTGCTTCCCTAACACTCTTGATACCACAGTTGACTTCGAAATCATCGACGGCAAACCAGATACCTACGTCATTACCGGTGACATCGATGCTATGTGGCTTCGCGATAGTACCGCACAGGTATGGCCATATCTCCCCCTAATGAAAGACGACCCTGCTCTGAAACAGTTGATTAAAGGAGTCATCAACCGTCAAACCAAATGTATACTGAAAGATCCTTATGCCAACGCTTTCTATAAAGATGAGTCTAAAGTGAGTGAATGGAAAGAAACCGACCTCACAGAAATGCTTCCGGGCATCCACGAACGCAAATGGGAAATCGATAGTCTCTGCTACCCGATCCGGCTTGCCTATAACTATTGGAAACACACCGGCGACACAAATCTTTTCGATGCCCGGTGGAAAGATGCTTTGGCTCTGATTGTTAAAACGTTTAAGCAGCAACAGAGAAAAACAGATAAAGGTCCCTACTCCTTTCAGCGTACCACTAACTGGGCAACCGATGGGGTACCTATGTCGGGTTTCGGGTATCCGATCAAACCCGTAGGGCTGATCTGCTCTATGTTCCGTCCGAGTGACGATGCCACTATTTTCCCGTTCCTCATCCCATCTAACTTCTTTGCAGTGGTGAGTCTGCGGCAGGCCGCCGAAATGGCAAATGCAATACTTAAAGATGCTCAACTGGCAAATGAATGCACTGGGCTGGCGAATGAAGTGGAAACCGCTCTGAAACAATATGCAATCATTAAACATCCGCAGATAGGAGAGGTTTACGCTTATGAAGTAAACGGATTCGGTAGCTTCAACCTGATGGATGATGCCAACATTCCCTCTTTACTTTCTCTTCCTTATCTGGGTGCCGTAACAACCAATAATCCCATCTATCAGAACACCCGTAAACTGGTACTGGGCGAATACAACCCCTTCTACTATAAAGGTAAAACCGGTGGCGGCATCGGTAGTCCGCATACCTGGCCCGAATATATCTGGCATCTCGGGATTATTATGCGCGCAATGACCAGCACCGATCAGAAGGAAATTAATGACTGTATCGAGCACCTACGAAAAACACATGGAAATACGGGATTTATGCATGAGTCTTTTCACGTAGATGATCCTACCAAATTCACAAGAAAATGGTTTGCGTGGGCGAATACTCTTTTTGGTGAACTGATCATGAAGGTTTATAAAATCAAGTAAAAAAATTGCCCTACATTTGCATGACCTCCGGGATGTATCTTCAATATATTTATCCTCTGGTCAGCAGGATACTATTTCCAGCCAAAAAGATTATAATTTATAACATATCATGTCGAAGTATATTTTTGTTTCAGGTGGGGTTTCCTCATCGTTGGGTAAGGGAATTATTGCAGCGTCTCTGGCCAAATTATTACAAGCAAGAGGAGTATCAACTACAATTCAGAAATTTGATCCTTACATCAACATCGATCCCGGAACCCTTAATCCCTATGAGCACGGAGAGTGTTTTGTAACGGAAGACGGGGCTGAAACAGATCTCGACCTGGGTCACTACGAACGTTTCCTTAATATTCATACGTCTCAGTTAAATAATGTTACAACCGGACGTATCTATCAAACCGTTATCAATAAAGAAAGAGAAGGAGCCTACCTGGGTAAAACCGTTCAGGTAATTCCGCATATAACAGATGAGATTAAACGAAGAATGACGGAACAGGGTAAGGATGGCAAATATGATGTCATCATTACCGAAATCGGAGGAACCGTAGGTGATATTGAATCTCTTCCTTTTATTGAAGCAGTCAGACAATTACAATGGGAACTTCCCGAAGAAGATTGCCTGGTAGTACACCTGACGCTCATACCTTATCTGAAAGCGGCGAAAGAACTTAAAACCAAACCCACTCAGCACAGCGTCAAAATGATGAGTGAAAATGGTGTTCACCCGGATATCATCGTATGCCGGATGGAAGAGCCGCTCACCAACGAACTGAAAAAGAAGATTGCACTTTTCTGTAATGTGAAACCGGAAGCAGTGATCGAAGCAATGGATGCTTCCA
>DATCKB010000206.1:0-5659 GCA_036562505.1 Parasegetibacter sp.
GAACTATTTCCTGAGCATATTTCAGGGCGTTCGTCTTATCGTTCGCGTACAGATACAACCGGGCAAGTATTCCGGTTATTGCGAAATAATTGAGGCGGGTACCGCGTCTGCTGTAGAACGCTCCGTTGGAGTTGTTCGACAGTCTTGCTTCAGGAGAGGCAAACGCTGAATAACCGGCTGTAATGGTATCATAAGGTGCTACCAGATCCCGGCCCAGTTTTAAATCTTCGGCCGCGCGGTTTAACACTTCCATGCTGGAAATCTTTGTTTCCCCATGTGATGGATAGGTAGTATAATATGGAATATATCTACCCTGAGCATCAACTGCAATTGACGGTGCATAAAGCCTGAGCAGCTCAAAATGAAGGAAACCTCTTAAAGCCAGGGCTTCACCTTTAATCAGATTTTTTTCCTGGAGTCCGTCAATAAAATCCTCGGCGTTTTTGTTTTCAATATTTACCAGAAGATTATTACAGTTTGCAATGGCGTTATATAATCCCTCCCAGAATTTGTCCAGCCTCGGACGAACCTGAGAATGCTCATAGTCGAACTGCATTGTTGTCAGGTATGTCCCTGATGTAATCCTGTAATTGTAGGATAAGGCACTCATAGTAGCATAGGTTAACTCTGCCCCGTAGAGCGAAGGTTCAACCAGACTTAAGTAGATTCCATTTAAAGCATTCCTGAATCCCTCTTTAGAGTTGAACAGATTGTCTTCTGAAACACTATTCTGGGGCTGAACATCAAGCCACTTATTGCATGATGTCAATCCGGGAAGAATCAGCAATGAAATTATTATATATAATATTGTTTTTCTCATAAAATCGTTTTAGAAAGATACCTGAATACCAAAGTTGAATACTCTTGCAAAAGGATAATCCAATCCTCTTTCCTGACGGACAGTAGAGATATTCGCCAGATTATTTGTACTTACCTGAACCCTTGCCATAGAAAGTCCTATTCTTTTAGCTAAGGAAGCAGGAAGATCATATCCAATTGACAAGCTGGCAATGTCGATGGCATTGTATCGCTGAACAAATCTTGAAGTAGGGCGGGTAACCAACGCGCGGTCAGCGATATCTTTCAGGGGTACCAGATCACCAGGTTTCTGCCATCTTTGTGAAAGTACTCTTCGGTCTGCATTGAAAAAGATTACATCAGCGCTTTCTACGTAGCTAACCAGCGTGTTGTTATAGCGGTCTCCTCCCCATTCATAAAGGAAAGCTACGTTGAAACTGAATGATTTCCACTGAGCATTGATTCCGAATGCACCACGGGCAGTAGGCTCCGTGTTTCCGATAATAACCTGATCGGCTGCTATCCATTCATAGGTCGGATCGCCAAATCTGTCTTCGTAAACTTCCTTACCGTTAGCCGGATTGATTCCCATAGACTGCATTCCGAAAATTGAAGTGAGTGAGCCACCCTCAACATACTTGAGAAAAGTACGTCCGTATTTCTCTTTCGTACGGTTGTTTCCGGTATAGTCTGCATAATATTCGTCTATCATCCTATTATAAGCAGCCATGGCTTCTGAAATTTTCAGAATGGAGTTCTTGTTGGAAGCCAGGTTTGCGAAAATGGATAGGTTTGTATTCTTGGTTCGTACAGCGGTATATCTTGCATTCATCTCTACACCTTTGTTCTGCACTTCACCCACATTGTCCATATAGGTTAAGAATCCCGCTGAAGAAGGGATGGTCATATTGGTTATCTGATCCTTTGTGCGGTCGCGGTAGAAGTCGAGGGTAAACGAAAGTTTCTGATTTAACATCTCAAGATCCATACCCACGTTTATCGAATTCTTTCTTTCCCATTTCAGATTAGTGTTACCCATCGCAGTCAGCAGTCCACCATAACCGGTAGAATACTGTTCTACCCACAATGTGTACATGTGTTTAGCTGCATGTGGAGGGAAAGTAATTTTACCTGTTTGTCCTACTGAACCTCTTAACTTCAGACGATCCAGAAACGCCATCTCATTAAGAGCACTGAATTCATGCAGGTTCACACCCACACCGGCCGACCAGAAAGGCGCGTATTTTTTATCACGTCCAAACTGAGAAGAACCGTCCATCCGAAGAGAGAAATCAGCGAAATAGGTATTATCAAAGCTATAATTAATCGTAGAGAAAATACCCGCAGTTCTGGTTCTGGCATCACTGATATTTGGTTTTCCTACTACTTCATTAGCGTAGTTTATTGAATTAAGTTCACCGGAAGGAAATCCTTGATATGCATATCTTTCGCTCAGCAATTTGGATTCCAGAACGTTTACACCCAGCGAACCTGAAAGTACACTACGGTCAATCATATTGTTATAAACCAGAAGCAGGTTAGTGTTCCAGTTAAACATACGACCTTTTGAAATCGACAAATCTCCTCTTCTTTCTCTTGGAACTTCTGCGTAATAATATTTACCGGATTCCGGATCAGTAAATGATTCGTCTTCACTTTCCTTTTTAGAGAAGCTTAATTGACCTCTGAACTGCAATGTTCTGTGAATCTGCCACTGCATGGAAAGGTTGTTAACCAGCTCGGTGTACAGAGATCTGTCGGAATTGTTTAAAGTAGCTTCGAAGAAAGGGTTCAAGAGAAGATTTCTGTTAGCTGTAGGTGTCCATTCAGGAAGAACGCGCACGATATTACCCTGATCGTCATAAATCTGATCATAAGGTTGTCTTCTGGTAAAATCCGCGAAGCTACCCAATGGTGAGTTCTGACCTTTTACACGATCGAGTGTTACGTGATTTCTGAACTGGAAATTTTTAATTCGATAGTCGATATAAATACCTCCGCCGCTGCGTCCTCTATCTGAACCTTTCATTACACCTGCGTCGAGATCATGTCTCAATTCAATACCATATCGGGTACTGTTTTCACCACCTTCTACATACAGGCTATGTTTATTACTGAAACCGGTACGGAGTGGCTGGCTCAGCCAATAGGTATTCACCCCTTTCAGAACATTATTCATTTTGTTGTGATACTCCAGATATTTGTTAACAATCAAACTTGGAGCTCCTGAATTATCATACATGGTAAATGCACCTGCTGCAACTTCGGCCGTCAGTTTTTCTGCTGCATCCATCAGATTATAACTGGTAAGATCAGGTGCAGTTACAGAACCGGTAACGTTGTAGGTAAAGCTGAATTTACCTGCTTTCGGACGCTTTGTTTCGATTACCACAACCCCGTTAGATGCGCGCGAACCATAGATAGCTGTTGCAGCAGCATCTTTTAACAGGGTAATATTTTCAATTCTGTTCAGGTCAAAATCGTACAGGCGGGTTACAGATATTTCGTATCCGTCCATGATGAATAGTGGTAGGTTCGGATTATTCATCAGGTTTGTACGCGAGAGGCTTTCGATATCCATCTCCAGTGCACCGATACTTGACTGACCACGAATGTAGAACTCAGGCAGGGTGTTGGGGTCTGAACCCATTTGGAGATTTTGCTGAATTCTGAAAGAAGGATCGAATACCTGAAGGATTTCAATAATGTTTCTTGGTCCTACTTTCAGCATTTGCTCCCGTGATACCTGTATGGAGTTACCGGTAAAACTGTTTTTATTCTGAGAGAAATATCCGTTTACAACTACTTCGTCGAGTGCTACATCTGCAAGTTTTAATTCAATATTCAGCGTCTGATTATCTTCTGTAACTTCCACTTCTTTTGTTTCCATTCCTGCATAGGAAACAATTAAAACCTGGCCTTTTTTAGCGGCGATGGAGAAGCGTCCGTTTACGTCGGTCATAGTCCCCTCACGTCTGCCTTTTATCCGGATGCTCGCGCCGGGAAGTACCCCGTCGGGTCCTCTGACCTGACCTTTTACAGAATCAGCGTACAGTTCTGCCATATTATCTATGTCGGCAGGCAGACTGAAATCATTACTTTCAGAAACCGGTTTTCTTGAAAGAATGATGTTCTTCTTGGCAATAAAATACTCCAGGGGCTGGTTTTTGAACACCAGTTGAAGAAAATCCTGCAGATCCATATGTTCCGCGTGAACGGAAACCGGTGTAGTGCCTTTCAAATCACTTTGATTTAAAAAGACATTGTAATCGGTCTGCTTTTCAATTTCGGTTATAATTTTTCTGATCGAAAAATTCGAACCCGACAGACTGATTGTCTGCGACAAAGTTGTTGCAGACAATTGCAGACAAAAAGCCATCATCATCAAGACGGTCATTTTCATAACAAGCAGCGTTTGTTTGGGAAACCTGAACTTTGGTTTCCGTGGGAGTTTCCGGCCATTAGCCGGGATTTCGGTCCCGGATACAGCGGGTACCCCAATACTGATTTTTTGCATAAATTGCATTAGTTTGGTTAATAAACAAGAAACTCTACGATTGTGCATTGACCTTACTGTTCACCGGAGGTGTTGTCAGCCCCTCCGGTTTTTTTCAGGCATTTCTGAAACTATTAGCTATGTGATCATATCTATATTCAATTTTTCTATTATTTTATTCAGTGTATTCATTCCGTGTTTACATTCCGCATAGACCGGAATCCGGTGCTCATTTTCCGTTATCAGGGATACACTATCAGCCTGCGTCCTTCTTCCAGTCTGAAATTAACACCGGTCTTCTGAAGCACTGCAAGAATTTCTGACAGTGTCATGTCACGCCCCAGTTTTCCTAAAAACGTATGATTCGGCACCTGCCCCTCATACTCTACTGTTACGTTATACCAGCGGCTGATTTGACGCATCACCTGAGTAATATTTGCGTTGTCGAAGTTGAACAGACCATTTTTCCAGGCGGTTATTTTTTCGATCATCTCCCTGTTCTGATCACTAACTGTTAATCGCGAAATGTTGCTATTGTTCGGATGGCCTGCCACCTCCTGAAGACGGCCCTGCTGACCAGGCTTCAGTAAAACTGACTCTGATTTCAGGTTCTCTGCTACAACATGCATTTTCAGAGAGCCTTCAATAAGTGTGGTGGCAAGAATTGGTTCATCGTTGTAAGCATTAATATTAAAAGATGTTCCTAAAACCTCAACTTCTGCCCTGTTGTCAACGTTTACAAAGAATGGCTTTTCAGCATCCTTTACCACTTCCAGATAAACCTCACCAGTAACCGAAATTTCCCTTTTTGAAGAAGTAAACTGCGTTGGAAATCGCACGGAACTCCCTGCGTTCAGCCAAACCTGCGTACCATCAGGAAGGCTTAGCCGGAACTGCCGGCCAGGGGGTGTACTGAGGGTGTTATATTGAATTGATGTCTCAGCGTTAACGGAGACGTTTTCTGTGTGAACATATTCAATGAGGCCATCTTTTTTCCTGACCACCGATATACCCTGATTAATCAGGTTGCCGTTGGAAAGACTATCCAGTTCCACGATTGAGCCATCTGCGAGGGTTAGTATAGCTCCCTGCCTTCCCGGCTGAATATCGTTTATGCTCAGATTTGAGTTATTACCGGCACCGGAGGAGTAATCTGTATTGCTGGTGAGCCAGACAGCTGTTGCAGCAATGAGGAAAATGATCGCAGCTGCAATAGCAAAGCGTCGTTGCTTTCCGGACTGCCCAAACAACCTGAATACTCCTTGTCTTTGCTTCATGGCAACCACCGGTGTAGCGGTAGTCTGCCCGGCGTTCCTGATTACTGATTCTATGCGGGTGTAAAGCTCCCTTAATTTATCAGATAAC
>DATCKB010000228.1:0-2139 GCA_036562505.1 Parasegetibacter sp.
GCCTTATATCCTTCTTTAAGCAGCCACTGGAGAACTTTTGACTTTTGATCACCCTGCACTATTATTTCACCGTCTTTAACAGCACCTCCCGTACCGCAATAAGTTTTCAGTTTCTTTCCCAAAGTCTCAAGATCTTCGGTGTTGCCTACAAAGCCGGTGACGAGTGTAACCAGTTTTCCGGCGCGATGTTTTGAATCCGTTCTTACTTTTAATCTTTGTTCGGAAGGGGGAAGAGTTTCCTGTATTTCATTTTCTTCTTCGAAAGAAAACGAAGGATCTGTTGAGTAAACTATTCCGTCTTTAGGTTTATTCTTCTTCGCCATATTATTGCTACTTCGCCGGTTATTTTACAATTGCTTTCAGGCTCAGGTCAACACTTTGAGCCTGATGAATCAGGGCGCCTACACTTACATAATCCACACCGGTTTCCGCGTAAGATAAAATATTATTCAGATTGATGCCACCACTAGCTTCAGATTCACATCGGCCGTCAATTATTTTAATAGCTTCTTTTAAATCGGGTATAGAAAAATTGTCAAGCATAATGCGAAAAACCTTCCCTGTTTCAGCCGCTATTTTCACATCTTCCAGACTTCTGGTTTCCACTTCTATCTGAAGCGACAGATTATTTCTCTGAACATAATCATATGAGGTATTGATAGCTTTTGCAATTCCTCCGCAATAGTCGATATGATTATCTTTCAGCATGATCATATCATAGAGGCCCATACGATGGTTTACGCCACCGCCGATTCTGACAGCTTCTTTTTCCAGCACACGGAAATTAGGTGTAGTTTTTCGGGTGTCCAGCAGCTTTGTATGATATCCCTTTAGTTTGTCTGCGTACTGCCGGGTTAATCCGGCTATACCGCTCATCCGTTGCATGCAGTTTAATACGAGGCGTTCAGCTTTCAGAATGGTGTGAACGGTTGCTTCCACTTCAAATGCTATTTCACCATTTGCCATTTTCTCGCCGTCATTTTTAAACGCGGTAAAATGTACGTCAGGTTCAAGAAGTCTGAATATTTTTTCGCCCACTTCCACACCTGCAAGAACACCATCCTGCTTGATTTTCAGAACAGCTTTTCCCCGGAGATCGGGTGGAATACAGCTCAGGGTGGAATGGTCACCGCTACCGATGTCTTCTGCTAATGCGTCCCTTATAAGTTTTTCAATCATTTGCTTTGATGGTCTAAGCTGCGTATCGCTGCCCGACTGGCGATCAGGCCTTTATTGACCCTGAGCCAGTGAATAGGCTTTTTTACCGTTGAATTTGAGCAGGAGTTCAGAAGAACAGACTCTGAAATTTCCACTCAGACTGATATATAAACCCAGAATATCCTGCTGGTTCAATTCTGATTCATCAATACTCTCGAAACGGACATTATACTGGTTTACCAGGTTCGTATATACAGAACCGGTAGGCCAAACCTGGGTACCGCGGTTGCTGATATTTACCAGTTTAAATTTTACCCCGGCATGGCGCATACATTTATTGGCAATAGCAAGAGGTTGTTCATTACTTTCAATGAAGAAATCCACCCCAACTATTGCTTCAGTTTCCAGTCTGTTTGTGACCATCATGGCATTCTGCAACAGTTTGAACGGTTTAGGCGTGCCTGGTTGATTGGGTGTAACAGGTTTCGGATTATGTTTAGGAGTTTTTCCGAAGTTGGAAATTATTGCCTCAGCAAACTGTGTAGTGTTTACGGCGGGGATGGATTTATCGCCAAAGTCGCCGGTATGTACACCATTTTCAAGAGTGTAAAGCAGGGCATTCTCAATTATTGCTGCGTTTTCAGTCAGACCAACATGTCTGAGCATGCTCAATCCGCTCAACAACAATGCGGTTGGGTTAGCGATATTTTTTCCGGCTATATCAGGTGCGGTTCCGTGAACGGCTTCAAAAATGGAAATATGGTCACCCACGTTAGCCGATGGAGCAAACCCAAGTCCGCCGACCAGACCTGCGCAAAGGTCACTCACGATATCCCCCTGAAGGTTGGTGAGAACAATTACATCGAACTTGTCTGGCATAACCACGAGTTTCATGCAGAGGTCATCTACAATGATGTCGTCGGCCTGGAGGTCGGGATATTCCTTTGCTACTTCGTAGAAGCATTCCAGGAAGAGTCCGTC
>DATCKB010000231.1:0-5250 GCA_036562505.1 Parasegetibacter sp.
AAGATATACTGAAAATGGTTGTGGTTAACCGTTATTTTGATGCCCCTATCGCAAAAACATTTGTCAGGAATTTTGGATTGAAGAAAGGTGCGATCGCATCTTCAGTCGCCCATGATTCTCACAACATAATAGCAGTTGGAACCGATGACGAAAGCCTGTGTGAAGCCATAAACCTCATCATTAAAGAAAAAGGCGGTGTCAGTTGCGTGAGTGGTGATGGAAACAATCATACCTTACCGTTACCCATAGCCGGGTTAATGAGTAATGAAGACGGATATATTGTTGCAGAAAAATATTCCAGAATAGATCAGGCTGCAAAATCACTGGGGAGTCCGCTAAGTGCGCCTTTCATGACGCTTTCTTTCATGGCCTTACTGGTTATTCCACATATCAAGTTAAGTGATAAAGGTGTTTTTGAAATGAATTGATTTTGGTGTTTCTGAATATGATCACCAATTTTCAAATGCCTTTTAAGTTCCATTCCACAAGGCACCGCCAACGCTGCTTCTCGATGCGCCCGTGGATTCAGCGAGTACATTATTCTCCTGTCTCCATCTTAGCACACCGATTAGTGCCATTACCAGGGCTTCTTTGAAATCCACGATCTGCGCATCTGGTACTTTGATTTCAATTCCCATCGGCCGAAGCTGATTTTCAATTTCACTTACCAGAAAGTGATTGTGGGCACCCCCGCCTGTAATCAATAATTGTCCGCTTCCTCCCTGCTCTACCAATGGTTTTAATGAAGCAGCAATTTGCCGGGAAATATGATGGCAACAGGTGGCCAGCGCATCACAGGTATCAAGTCGTGATTCTGCAATCATGGGAAAAACTAGCTCAGTTCCAAATTCATTCGAAAGAGATTTTGGATAAGGCATACTGTAATATTCCAGGGAGTCAAGCTGAACCAGCAATTTTTCATTCACAGATCCGCGCGCAGCCATATTTCCGCCATCGTCATACTCAATGCTTTCCAGTTGTGTGAGCATGTTCAACACACGGTTAGCCGGACAAACATCAAATGCTATTATCTGATGATTCAGATGCGCACTTAAATTTGCTATCCCACCCAGATTGAGAAAATATATATAGTCTTTGAAAAGCAGTTTTTCTCCAATCGGAATAATCGGTGCTCCCTGTCCGCCTAAAGCCACATCCATGGCGCGTAAATCACTGACTACATTTAAACCGGTCACAGCAGCTATAGCAGCTCCATCTCCAAGCTGAGCCGTTATTTTCTGTGCGGGTGAATGAAAGACTGTATGTCCATGAGAAACAACCAATTGCACCTGATGATACAGTTGAAATTCATCTATGAAGCGATTTACCAGCTCTCCGGTGTATCGTCCGTATTCAGCATGAAGAACCTGATAATCAAGCGCAGAAAACGTTCTTGCGTTTGCTAATCTATCTTTCCATTTTTGATCGTAGGAATAGCAGGCACCCTGTTTTATTTCAAATGACCAGTTGCCGCCCTGTTCATTAAACTCTGCAAAAACCAGATCCACACCATCGAGCGAAGATCCGCTCATTAAACCTATAGCCCGGTAAAACATTTTTCAAAAAGTAAAAAGTCAAATATAATTCTGCCTATAGCGGGAAACCTTTAATTCCGCGGTTGGCGAGACAAAAGTAGACATTAAAAATTCAACAGCTTTTATTTCCTATTATGAATATTGAATTTTACATTTGAAGAGGAGCATGAGATGTTTGCCCGGGGTTATTGCTGAATGCCGGTTTATTGCTTCAGATTTTAAATTATTGATATGGTAGTCAATTTAACGGAGCGATATTCGCTGTTATGCAACTGGGTTAGTGAGTTAAGAGATATTTCTATCCAGAATGATCGCATGCGATTCAGAAAAAATCTGGAGCGTATTGGAGAAGCTATAGCGTATGAACTCAGTAAAGAAATGCCCTGGGTCGAAAAGGAAACTACTACGCCGTTAGGCGTAAGTACCTGCAAAGTATTGAAAGAACAACCCGTTCTGGCTACCATTCTTCGGGCAGGGCTTCCAATGCATCAGGGGATGCTGAACTTTTTTGATCAGGCCGACTGTGCTTTTATTTCGGCATATCGTAAACATAAACGCGACGGGTCTTTTGTAATAAATCTGGAATACATTACCTGCCCCTCACTGGAGGATCGGATAGTAATTCTGATAGACCCCATGTTAGCTACCGGTTCTTCCATAATTGAAGCGATACGTAGTCTGAGAAATGAAGGCAGGCCCGCTGCAATTTATGTGGTTTCGGCGATTGCATGTACTGTGGGTATCGAATATGTACTCCGCTATGAACCCACGGTAAAGATCTGGTGTGGTGCAATTGATGATGAACTTACTGCGAAAGGGTATATCGTACCCGGATTGGGTGATGCAGGAGATCTGGCATTCGGAACCAAAACCCAGGATTAAATTAATCCGGTATTTTTTTGTAATTTAACCTGATAACGCCCTTGAATGAAAAGATTTTTGGTATTATTAATAGCTGCGTTAGTGTGCGGGAAAGGATTATTTGCTCAGGATCCTAATTTCTCACAGTTCTTTGTATCGCCTCTCACACTGAACCCTGCCCTCACCGGGAAGTTTGATGGGGTGTTTCGTGTTTCCGGAAACTATCGCAATCAATGGCCTACTATCAATAACGCTTTTAAAACCGGAACTGCTTCGGCAGACTTTCATATTCTTAAAAACCGCATCGACGAACTGGATCGTTTCGGAGTGGGAGTTCTTGCGCTGACTGATAAGAGCGGAAACGGCATCCTCAACAACAATTATTTCTCAATATCAACTGCATATCATAAAGGGTTAGATGAAGACGGACTTCACCAGCTAGGTGTGGGATTTCAGGGAACTTACGGAACCAGCAGAGTAGATGGAACTAAACTAAACCTGGGTGACGAACTGGATCAGAATGGTACATGGACCAATCCAACCAATGATCCGTTTAATGATCAGGTTTTTCATAAGAAGTATTTCGATCTGGCAGCGGGAATATTTTATAATGGTTCAACAAACGGATGGAATAATTTTTATTTCGGAGTTTCCATGTACCATATTAACAAACCGCGCGAGTCATTCACCGATGCACTTTTCTACCTGAATGCCAGAACTACCTTTCATGCCGGCGGTTATTTTCCCGTGAACGACAGAACCAATGTTCACCTAACCGCCTTACACAGTCATCAGGGAAAAGCAACCAATACTGTGGTAGGTGGAGCAGTTTCCTTCAATCTTAATCAGGGCGATTATAATCATCCCGTGAACCTTTATTTAGGCAGCTGGATGCGCATTCGTGACGCGATAATTCCCTATGCAGGATTAGAAATCGGAGATTTTCGTTTTGGTTTATCGTACGATGTAAACACCTCTTCACTGAAACCTGCATCTAATACCCGGGGGGGAATTGAAATTTCACTGATCTTTATAAAGCAGCCTGCTGAGCCTAATACGAAGAAGATGGTTTGTCCGGTGTTCTGAATTTTGACTTGCTCACAAACCGATTTCCCTTTATAAAATACCGATACGGTAACAAGGCATCTTCTCCCGCATAGTCCACTCCTATTCTGGGGGAAGTTCCGATTAAATCTACCGGTGGAGTATAACCGTCATCCAACAGATAAATCAAGTTACCTGCCAAAGATGTGCCGGTATGCCGGGGTATAATCCCTAATGCTTTTGATACATTACCCGGACCGCGGGTGATGGTAGGGTCGCCATTTCGTTTACCCGTACGCTTTAGTATTTCATCTATACCGGAAACGGGTTCTACAGCCCGAATGAGAGTAGCGTGAGGAACACCTTCTTCATTGGATACCACGTTAAATAATGCGTGTATACCATAACAGAGATACACATACGCAGTTCCGCCGGGCGCATACATTACAGACGTTCGGGCGGTATTTCTGCCTCCGTAAGCGTGCGATGCTTTATCGGTCACTCCTGCATAAGCTTCCGTCTCCACTATGCGCCCGGCGGTATGCACACCATTTATTTGGGTGGCCAGAATTTTACCTAAAAGTGACCTGGCTACATCCAGCACATCAGGGTTGAAATAAAAAGATTGCGGAACTTTCACCATTTAGTTGATAATTAATAGGCGTAAAATGCCTAATTTGTCCGATAAAATTAAAAAGGTTGCTGAAAGAAATTGTCATAGCTATCCAATCCTATTTCCAGGCTCATCAGTTTATCAGGAAACACAAGCTCTGGAAGCTGGTGATAATTCCGGGATTAACCTACGCGATCCTCTTTCTGCTGGGTATGTATTTTTTCTGGAATTCTACCAACGACGCAGTAACCTATATCAGCAACCTCCTGGGCCTTCAAAAATGGCTCATCAAAATGGAAAACAGTTTCCTGAATTTCCTGTTTATTCTTGGTGAGCTGATAGTGCGCTTAATTCTGGTATTCTTTTATTTCTCCTTATTCAAATACCTGTTTTTGATTATAGGATCTCCGTTCTTCGCCTATCTGAGCGAAAAAACTGAGGCCATAATTGAGGGCAAAGAATATCCGTTTAGCTTTAAACAACTACTGAAAGATATTGTTCGCGGAATTAAACTGGCACTCAGAAATACCCTCTGGCAAACTGTTTACACGATAACCATCCTGATACTTTCGTTTATACCTGTGGCCGGATGGATCACACCACTGATTGCTCTTTTCTTTGAATGTTATTATTACGGCTTTTCCATGCTCGATTATAGCTGTGAAAGGAGAAAAATGTCGGCCGGCGAAAGTGTTGAATTTATTGCGCGTCACAAAGGACTCGCCATCGGCAACGGACTGGTATTCTATGTGATGCACAGTTTTATTCTGGTTGGATGGATACTAGCACCTACCTATGCTGTTGTTGCAGCAACACTTAGTCTTTATAATAACCCTCAGTTACCGAAAAATAAAGAGAATTGAAGCGGGGAATCGTTTATCTGATACCGTCAGTAATTGCGGAAGAAGCGAATGAAACCATTCCGCCATATGTAGTTGATGCAGTTAAAGACTGTCAGACTTTCTTTGTGGAAAATGAAAGAACAGCGCGCCGTTTTCTTAAAAGTATCTGGAAGGAAATGGTGATTGATGATTATAGCTGGCATGCGATTCATAAAGCGGAGTCCGGGCTTGTTCAAACGTTCAGGAACACACTGAAAGAGGGAAAGAATGTGGGCATCATCAGCGAAGCCGGTTGTCCGGGCATTGCTGACCCCGGACAGATACTCATTGCAGCTGCACAGGAAATGAGGATAAT
>DATCKB010000243.1:0-5821 GCA_036562505.1 Parasegetibacter sp.
AATTGGTTCAGTTTATTGGGGGCAGCAGGAGTTTGCGGAATCCTGGGATTACTGAATTATTTCAAAGTGCGATTCGGCTTGATCCAGTTTTTATTAGGTCTGGTGCTTTGGTATTTTGTGTTTAATTCCGGGGTACATGCAACGATTGCAGGTGTTATTTTTGCCATGTTCGTTCCCGTTAGCCGACTTCCGAAACTGGAACATGCGCTGCACGATCCTGTGAATTTTATAATACTTCCCGTTTTTGCTTTAGCTGCAACAGCGATTATTATTCCTGCAAATTTTTCGGATGCTATTACAAGTACCCTAAGCTGGGGAATAATAGTCGGTTTGGTAGTAGGGAAGCCCATTGGTATCACATTCATGTCGTGGTTGATGGTAAAACTGGGACTGGGTGAAAAACCGAATGGGGTCAGCTGGAGTCATATCGGAGGTGTTGGAGCCTTAGCAGGAATAGGCTTTACCATGTCTATTTTTATTGCCACTCTGGCATTTGCAGAAAAAGAAGTTCAGGATGTTGCCAAGATAGCTATTCTTGTGGCGTCATTGCTGGCTGTTTTCGTGGGCATAATCTGGCTGCGATTATTGAAACCACTAAGTAATTCAGAAACTGAGGATCCGGAAGATTCTCCTGTCTAGATCAACATTTGAAAGAAGTAAATCTATCCATCTGTTTCCGAACTGCGCAGCGCCCTTATCATTCGTTCTATTTCAGACTTGTCGGCGATTGAATAATTGTATTCATCAATAGTAGACGACTCGCTGAAATTTATTCGTGGATTCCGGAAAATAGAATCACTTAACTTGTTTATCCTTGCGGAGCTGTGAAATTCACGCGCATGGGTAAGAGCAGCAAGTTCTTTAATATTTGAGGCCCTGATCCCACCTCCGGGCATTACAATAATATGTCTTCCGGCCAGATCAACTAATTGTTTTAACACCTCAGCACCTTCTGTAGCAGTGAAGTAACCGCCTGATGTTAATACCCTTTCGCAGCCGCATTCTATCAGATCTTCCAGTGCTGAAAACAAATCATCACACATATCAAATGCCCTGTGAAAGGTTACTCTCATGGGGTCAGCTATTTCTACCAGTTCTTTGGTCCGGGCTTTATCAATTTTTCCTCCTTTTGTCAGTACGCCTACAACCACCCCATCACACTCCATTTCCCGGCAAATCCGGATATCGCGCTTCATCACTTCAAACTCTTCATTACTGAATATAAAATCGCCGCCCCGGGGTCTTATAATCGGGAATAACTTTATAGGTATATGTTCTCTTATAAACGAAATGGTACCGTAACCAGGTGTGATTCCTCCTTCTGCCGGATTGCCGCATAATTCAATGCGATCAGCTCCTGCTTCATATGCTGCAAAGCAGGATTCTACATTAAAACAACACACTTCAAGAACATGGTTTACCATCCATTAATTATTAGAAGTTCATCTGAAAATCAGATTTTGCGCTGAAAATTCTGGCCGCAGTAGAAATATTGATTCTATTTAGAAATAACTCCCCGCTTCGTATATCTTCTCTTCATTTTTACTCTTAACTGCATAAGTAAACCCTTTGTGAATTGCAAAAGCACCGTATTTACCCTGATTTGACAGTGCCAGGAAACCAACCTGCAATTCCTTTGCTCTCTGCGGATTTCGTTTCACAATTCTTTCAACAGCCAGGCGACAGGCTTCTTCTGGTTCATAACCCTGACGCATAAATTCTACAACCAGATGTGTACCGCAAATCCGGATAACCTCCTCTCCTAAACCACTCGAGGTTGCAGCTCCCACTTCGTTATCTACAAATAGTCCGGCACCAATAATGGGTGAATCGCCTACTCTGCCTCTAAGCTTCCAGGCTGCACCACTGGTTGTACACGCACCGCTAAGGTTACCTGAAGCATCCATGGCTAGCATACCAATAGTATCGTGATTGTCTTTTCCCCCGGGGAACATATCAGATTGCGGTGTGTTTTTCAACTTGTTTTCAATATTGATTTCCGGGGAATAGTTGGCGGTTTTCAACCATTCTTTCCAGGCTTTTTCCGCCGTCGGTGTCAATAGATTTTTCTTTTCAAAACCGTTTTCCAATGCAAATTTTAAAGCTCCTTCTCCAATAAGCATAATGTGCGGGGTCTTTTCCATCACCAGTCGGGCTACAGAAATCGGGTGAACAATATGTTCCAAAGCGGCTACGGAGCCACAATTTCCTGATTCATCCATTAAACACGCATCTAAAGTTACCTTTCCGTCGCGATCGGGATACCCACCATATCCCACCGAGTGATTATCGGGGTCAGCTTCCGCAATTTTAACACCCGACTCCACTGCATCCAGCGCTCTGCCGCCCTTTCCTAGAATTTGCCATGCCGTCTCATTCGCTATTTTACCAAAATCCCAGGTTGAAATCACCATAGGAAAATCCTTTTTACCAGGTCGGGAATAATCAACTTTCATCCGGAAATTTCGCGCAACCGTCCATCCGAGTGAACCCAACAAAGTGCTGTTCAGAAAATTTCTTCTGGAAAACATTTATTATATTGATATTGAAAACAGTAAATAAAGATTCAATTTACGAATTCATTTGCTAAATGTTTTTATATTTAATACGTTAATTGCGTCAGACACAACAGTAGGTGGTCAGATTTACGGCTGTTTTCTGCCCTGCCACCCTTAACGCAAAAATGATAATGTATAAACATCAGGTATGAATAAATATTCAGGATTTCGCTTCTTACTTCTTTGCCTGAGCATCTGTGCAATGATGTTCAGTGCCGTTGGTCAATCTGAACAATCGGTTTCAATAATTCCCAAACCCGTCAGTCTGACCACAAAACCCGGACATTTTGAAATTAATTCCGCAACTACTATTTATTATAGTAGTGAAGAGTTAAAATCCAGTGCAGAATTTCTTCAGACTTACCTTAAGAAATACTACAACCTGTCACCGAGCATAAAACAGGGCAATGCTGATAAGGGAATAGTGTTAACTACAAAAGTAATCGGACATAACATTCCGGGGGCTTATAATTTTTTGTCCGACAGCAAAATCGTTTTAGTACAAGGAGACAACAAGGAAGGGGTGTTTTATGGAGTGCAGTCACTTATTCAGTTAATTCCTCCTGCCTCTTCCGGAAAATTAATGATCCCCTCGGTGGAAATCCTGGATTATCCTCGTTTCTCTTACAGAGGAATGCACCTTGATGTATGCAGGCATTTCTTTCCGGTTGACTTCGTAAAAAAATACATTGATTACCTGGCGCTACATAAGATGAACTATTTCCACTGGCATCTTACTGATGATCAGGGCTGGAGAATTGAAATAAAAAAGCATCCAAAACTGACTCAGATAGGTGGCTGCAGGGAGGGTACGTTGATTGGAAGATATCCCGGCAAAGGCTATGATAGTATTAAATACTGCGGCTACTACACACAGGATCAGATCAGAGACATTGTAAAATATGCAGCAGACCGTCAGATCACTATTGTTCCTGAAATTGAAATGCCGGGACATGCCCTTGCAGCGCTGGCCGCATATCCGGAGCTGGGCTGCACAGGTGGCCCCTACGCAACAGGAATGACCTGGGGAGTTTTTGATGAAGTATTCTGCGCAGGAAATGAAAATACTTTTCGGCTACTCGAAGACGTGATAGATGAAGTGGCCGCACTTTTCCCGGGAAAATATATTCATATCGGAGGGGATGAATGTCCGAAAACCAGATGGAAAACCTGCCCTAAATGCCAGAAACGCATTAAAGACCATAATCTTAAAGATGAGCATGAATTGCAGAGCTATTTCATTCAGCGAATGGAAAAATATGTAAACAGTAAAGGTAAAATAATTATCGGCTGGGATGAAATCCTGGAAGGCGGACTGGCACCCAATGCTACTGTGATGAGCTGGCGTGGTGAAGAAGGCGGAATTGAAGCAGCAAAACAACGCCACGATGTGATCATGACTCCAACATCGTTTTGTTATTTCGACTATTCACAAACGATAAATGAAGATTCGATAACCTTTGGCGGATACGTTCCCGTTGAGAAAGTATATGGCTATGAACCAATACCTGCCGAACTTACAGAAGAACAAGGGAAACACATTCTCGGCGCGCAGGGAAATGTATGGACGGAATATATTCACTATCCGTCACGGGTTGAATACACGATATTTCCCCGGTTAACGGCATTATCAGAAGTATTATGGAGCGCGAAGGAAGCAAGAAACTGGGATGATTTTTCCACGCGCCTGCAGACGATGTTTAAACGTTATGAAAAATGGAATGCTCAGTATAGCCGCGCTTTTTATGAACTGAAAGAGGCAATTATCCCCGCTCCCGGAAATAATGGTGTGATCTGGAAATTAAGCTCCAGACTCGACAATGCTAAAATTGTTATTTCAGATAAAAAAGATAACAATACACCATTCCCAGGGGTTACCGTAACAGACGATGCTGTGATGTTACATGTGAAAAGCGACGGTACATTCTTCGGAAAATTATTTGAGGAAAACAAGGAGAAATATACAGCCAAACAAAGGTTTAGCCTGAATAAAGCGACCGGTAAGTTTATAGTACTGAAAAATCAACCAAGTTCAAAATTTCCGGGAAATGGTGGTGCATTCGGACTGGTTAATGGCGTTATTTCGGATGTAGGTATGCAATCTACAGAATGGCTTGGATGGAACGGAGGCGATATGGAAGCAATCATTCACATGGATGGGCAGGAATATTTTTCTGAGGTTACTATACATGCCCTGGATCATAATCCCAGCTGGATCTACCACCCTTCTGCATTACACGTTTCAGTTTCTGACAATGGATACGATTTCACGCCCGTTGCAGCGACCAGAGACTTTCAGCCGACTGAAAACTTCATGGGTACAATGAAGGTCGTGTTTGATCAGGTAAAAGCAAAATATCTGAAAATTGAAGTAAAAAACTTTGGCAGAATAACCGGTGATAATCCCGGTAGCGGAACAATCGGATGGTTGTTTTTGGATGAGATTATTGTAAAATAAAATTTATCGTACCATGGTCGATTCCTTTGAAAAAATCCCCGTAAAGATATTTAGCACCCCGGATGAGGGTTCACGTTATGTGGCAAAGGAGATAGCCGGTCTGATCCGTGAGAAACAGGAAAAAGGAGAAAACTGCGTACTCGGATTAGCTACCGGATCTACCCCGATTTCTCTGTATGCTGAACTTGTCAGAATGCATAAGGAAGAAGGCTTAAGTTTCAGAAACGTCATTACGTTTAACCTGGATGAATATTATCCGATAGATAAAGACGCCTGGCAGAGTTATAATAGTTTTATGCACCGGAATCTGTTCGATCATGTAGATATCAATCCATCAAATATTCATATTCCGAATGGTGAAACTCCGAAAGAAGAAGTTAAAGCACATTGCGCGGCTTATGAAAATATGATAGAGTCCGTTGGGGGCATCGATTTACAGATTCTGGGCATCGGAAACAATGGTCATATTGGCTTTAATGAGCCGGGATCCACAATATATTCAAGGACCCGGTTAATCACGCTCGACAACTCTACGCGAATAGCAAATTCTTATGAATTCCAGCACATTTCTATGGTGCCCCGTATGGCCATTACCATGGGTATCAGCACTATTCTGAAATCCCGCCGAATTATCCTCATGGCCTGGGGTGCCAAAGCTCAGATTGTCAAGAAAGCTGTAGAGGATATGTCCACAGAGCAGGTTCCGGCCTCACTCCTTCAGGATCATAACGACTGTAGTTTTGTACTGGATGAGAACGCAGCATCGGAACTCACCCGATTCAAATCTCCTTGGTTAACAGGCGAT
>DATCKB010000247.1:0-4213 GCA_036562505.1 Parasegetibacter sp.
GAATGTTCCTGGTCTGACCTTTGACAGTGTGAAACAATTAGTTTGTTCCCTTCTATTCTAAAACTAACCTCTTCGTCCGCCAATCCTTTAATAATTTGCGACAGCTGCAGATTGCGCTGCACTTTTCCACCAAACTGAACTTCGGGAATGTTTTTTTCGTACACTATCTCAACTCCATACCAACGGGATATCTGGCGCATTGCAGATTGTAAACTTTGCCGGTGGAAATTGAATACGCCATTCTTCCAGGCTATCACCTGATCGAGATCAACGGTAGTCACATCAGTTTTACTTCCCCCTGCACCTGCGGCTACGGTTAACTGTTGACCAGGTTTCAACAGAATATTTTTTTGTCGGGCTTGAAAACCGGTATTAACATCATCATGCCCCCAGCTTGATACCTGAACACTTCCTTCAAGAAGTGTGGTTTTCTCCGCATCTTCGTCATCATAGGCGTTAATATTAAAATGGGTTCCCAGTACTTTCACTTGCTGTTGTCTTGTTATTACTATAAATGGTTGGTCTGGTGATGGAGTTACTTCAAAGTAGGCTTCCCCGGTGAGTTCCACTGTTCTTTCCTTCCCCGTAAAAGCAATCGGGAACCTTATGGATGAAGCTGCATTTAACCAGAGTTTAGTACCATCTGGCAATTCCAGGGAGAATTGCCTTCCTTTCGGGGTTGTTAATGTATGCCATTGCACCTGAGCCGAATTTAACCGGTTGCTGTCGAAATTGGTGAGATTATAGGCTAGTTTACCTTCGGAGACTTCAAGCGCAGTACCGATTTCTGAATTGATAATCCCGCTCCGGATAGTGTCAAGTTCAATGTGAGTGCCGTCAGACAAGGTTAGAATAGCACCTTCCCTCCCCGGTTGAACATCATGATTGGGATTATCAGCCAGATTAGTATAGCCCTCCTGAGGGGAAGGTTTCCATTGCTGCCATACCAGAATTGAACAAGAAATTATTATAAGAATAGCCGCCGCCCATCTGAATCTGAAGGGGAAGACATTCCGGCGGCTGATTGTCGGAGTCTGTTTTTGATTCAGGATCTGCTCTACGATATCCTTGCCTTTTTCTGCTGAAATGATGCCGGATGTGGCCTGGTACTGCGTCCACACTTCCTCCATCACTGCTTCAACCTCTTCTTTTCGGTTTTCCTGATTCATAAGATACATGAGCATATCTTCTTCCTCGACTGAAGCTTTTCCGTTGAAATATCTGAATAACGCTTCTTTTAAATTGAGATCTGACATGAATAAAGAGTCTTATACTCATAAGACACCAGTTCCCTGAAAAGCGGGTAGCCGGGAATTAGAAAATCTTCATCAACACCAGAATTAAAGGAACGGTACGCTTGACATATAGAGCAATTGCCTTATTTGCTGCCTGCATATGTTTTCTGGCAGTTTCAGCGGCAATTCCCATTTTCCGTCCGATTTCCTCATATTTTAGTCCCTGCTTGTACTTTAGCTCATATACTTTTCTTTGCCGTCCGGGGAGTTGTTGCACTGCAGTTTCTATTAAGGGAATTAAGTCGTTCGACGGCCGGGGTACCTCTTCAGAATCAACGTCTTCTGCTAATTTTACCCATTCCCGGAACCGGTTGCGCTCTCTGGCGATTTGCCGAAGTGCGTTAAATGCTTTGTTCCGCGAAACGACGAAGATGTACTTATCAAAGTTTTCCACTTGCCTGAGTCTATCCCTGTTCATCCAGAGCTTAAGAAAAACGTCTTGTAGCAGTTCTTCGGTGAGAGTTTGAGACTTTGTCCACCCAATTAAATAACCTGCTACTTTTTGGTGCCAGATGTAAAATATTTGCCTGAAGGCTGTTTCATCTCCATCTGCCACAAGTCGAAGCAGTTCAATTTCGTTATGTCGGGCTGACGTATTCAATTGTTTGACATTATGAGAATGTAAAGATGAGGGAAAATTTGATTTTATCCGCTTCACCGTAAAAATATGGTATAACCTATTCATCTAAACTTATGCACATAAACCGTTTTTGGAAAGAATATTTTTTGTGAAATCGCATTATTGAATTAACTTTTCTTTCCCCCTAAAATTTCGTGGATATTACTCACCTGAAAACAGAACTTTATGGGACAGATACTCGCTTTGCAGTTTCAATTTCAGGGTTCAGATTATTACACGTTAATCAGAGTGAAGCAGGTAAATGGGGTTAAGGAATTACATGTAACTATTATGGACAATGAACTTCAGCGTAAGCTGGGAGACAATAATATATTTCATATTAAGGGCAAGAAGATCAGGAAGAATATGATTGATTCACCACTACAGGATGCACTTTTACGAACGATTTCCCATCACTATAATATTCCCCAAAAACAAATGCAGAGCCGGAGCACCTGATAATTCAGGTTAGTTCCGACTCTGCATAAATTTGTTCTGAACTCTTAATGTTTATAGAGTAATGCTAAACTTTGATAGTTTATGCTAAACAAGGCAGCATCTTAATTGTATGTTACACCCGATATACTTCTATCGTTTTGAAGCAGTTCCGGATTTTTTTCGATGTATTTCGGCAATATTGGTAACCTGTTGGTTATATGCGGCATCAGACTGATTTCCGTCCATATTATATCTGTAAGTCGGATAGTTACCGTAATATTTCAAATAGGAAAACTGCATTCTGTTTACTGTAGTGTTCCATCCATAGAACCAGAGTGTCCGGCGCAAATCATTATTGGTGTAAACTGCCCCACTCAGGGTAAATCCAGGATAAATGTTATCGAACGAAACCGGATCTGAGCGAGAGAAAATGTACTATTCTTCTCTAATAAAATATTCTGGGTTGCTCTAAACATAGAAGTAATACCAGAAAACTATCTCCGTTTTCGGTCAGGTATTTGCGAATCGACTGAAGCGCAACAGCCATTTGATTTTCATTAGATTGAGCGCATGACTGTACATTCTGTCTGAATAGTTCTGAAACATAACGGAAAATGCCTTCCTGTCGCCTAAAGCGATTTGGCTGAACAGGTAGCTTTCACTTATTGCTTCAGAAGTCTGTACCATTTACCGCAAAACTTGAAGTGTAAAGATTATAGTTTTTTAAAAATTACTTCAATTTTCTTTACCGGATGATCGGTGCTGTCTGTCTGAACAGCTGCTATTGCATCAATTACTTCTATACCTTCCACAACCTCTCCGAATACTGTATAATTGCCATCGAGGTGCGGTGAACCGCCGAGTGTTTTATATACTTCCCGCTTCCATTCCGGGATTTTTTTTCCCTGCATCCTGTTCATTTCCAGTGCATTCAAAGATGAATCTGTCCATACCCTTCCCTGTACAATATAAAACTGATTGTTAAATGAACGTTTCCCGGGATTATCATCTCTTCCTGCCCCCAGCACTCCTTTTTTATGAAAGAGACTGTCGCGGATTTCCGGGTCGAGATAGAGATTTTTTGCGTACTCCGGGTCGGCGGCCAGTCGCGCGGTTGTTACATCATCGTGTACTCCGCCCTGAATAACAAACGATTCTATTACCCGGTTAAACTCAGTTCCGTTTTTATATTCCGTTTCAATAGCTTTCAGAAACATCTCCTTGTGTACCGGTGTTTCATCATATAATACCACAACAAACTCGCCCAATGTAGTTACGAACCGAACATAGGTCTTCTCAGGTGCTGAACGGCAGGATAAAAAAAGAACTAATATAATAGTAGACAACCTTTTCAGATTCCGGAAGGCGTGTGATTTACTGAACATGGAAATGTTTTTGATGATGAAAAACTAACTAAAAATTTGAGGGTCGTCCGGTAAATTTATAAAATCCTCGAGGGGTTGCTGCACCATTACTTTTCTGTTTCCGGTTGCACTTTTTCTTTCACCGCAATCAGATTTTCAAGGTCAACTGTTATCGGGATTACTCCTACCTGTAAAATTGCTTTTTTACCTCTGATTTCTTTCACAATTCCAACCTGATGGCTTTTTTTCATTCGTGCCTTTATTCCGGTTGAGATAGCCTGACCTGTTTCCTCATATTTCGAATTCACCTTCTTTTGTACTTTTTCGGTCACCTGCTTTTCTTTCTGCTTAAATAAAAGTTGATGAACCATCTTCATCACTTCATGTTTATCTTCTGCTTTCCTCCATTCCACAGTGAGCTGACGAAGTTTACGCTCCATATCTTTCAGGTAAACCAGCTTCTCTTCCGCAATCTTATTCTGAAGCCGCTGTAGTTC